>DATEEG010000466.1:0-6674 GCA_035281305.1 Acidimicrobiia bacterium
GCTGCCCCCGGGACCAGGATCGAGAATTGGGAGCCGGCTATCGCCGGGACGACCGCGACGTTGTTTCCCGCTCCTGACGGCCTGGAACTTCCCCACACGGTGGAGACCACCGACCATGAACTGATCGATCGGATCGCTCCCTCGATCCGCCAGTTGATCCAGGATCTCGATGGCGAGACGTTCCAGGTGGACGGCGAGGAACGCGCCGTCGCGACCATCACTCAGGCCGAGACGGGTGATGGCATTACCACGATCCCGGCCGTCTTTACCCAACCAGGCTTGCTGCACCGCTTCCTGCACCTGAGCGCTCGGCCCGAGGCGACGTTCTTCTTTCTCGTGATGGGCCTCACCGTGGCCGCCTTCGAGTTCTATGCGGTGGGTCCCGGCCTGGCTGCAGTGGCCGCTGCCATTTCTCTCTTCCTGGCTTCGTTCGGCCTGTCGGTCCTCCCCGTCAACTGGTGGGCGGTGGTTGGGGCCCTGGTCGCGATGTGGCTTCTGACCGCGAGCTATCAAAAAGGCGGAATTCTGGGGATAAACCTCTTGGGTTCCGGCCTGCTCACCTGGGCCGGCTTCAGCTTCAGCGCCGGGGAACCGCAGGTGGGGGTGGCGGCCGCCGGTGTGGTCCTGTCGGTCGTCGCAGTTCTGTTCTTCTACTTACTGGCAATCCCGACCATGGGACGGGCCCGGTTCTCGACGAAAACCATCGGGCGCGAAGGTCTGGTCGGGAAGCGGGGTCGGGCGATCACGGACGTCTCCCCGGCGGGAGTGGTCGAGGTGGAGGGGGCCCGGTGGCCGGCAACCGCACACCGTGAGTCGGGAATCCACAGCGGCGCTGAGATCGTCGTCATGGCCGTAAGCGGATGGCGCCTGGAAGTCGAGCCAGGTCGCGAAAATTGACCTTCCCCCTTCCATAATTTCCCTGGCGGATCCTGGCAGCCGTCGTTACCTTCCCACCACCCGAGGTCAGGAAGGGAGCATCTGTGAGGTTGTCGGACGATTGGCAGTTGAAAGCTCTTTGCAGGGGCAATCACGCCCATCTCTTCTTCCCCCCCTCGACCTTTGAACGGAAAGACGAACGTGAACGACGCGAAGAGCGGGCCAAGGCGATTTGCCAGGTCTGCCCGGTGCGCCAGCCGTGCGCCGAGTACGCGATCGGCATCAGGGAGCCGTTTGGAATCTGGGGCGGCTTGACGGAGATGGAGCGGCGCGAAGTCTCAGCTGCCAGCTGATTCCGTAAACCGCGATCCAGCTCTCTTTGACCAGCCTGCCGGGCGATGGCCCAGCCCTTTCCACTGATTCTGTCGAACCGGTGCTCGCGGCGACGGTTCTGGCGGTGACCCAGAGGCATGGAGGTCTCGAGGTTCTGATGGTGCGAAGGCCGCCGAGAGGGTTCTTTGGCGGGGTGTGGGTCTTCCCGGGAGGAACCGTCGATCCTGGCGATCACGCCGCGGGGGACAGCGACCTGGACCAGGCTTTGCGGCGGGCGGCGGTCCGGGAACTGGCCGAAGAGGTCGGCCTGGTCGTTGATGCCGGCTCTTTGGCTTTCGTCTCCCGGTGGGTGACGCCGACGATGTTTCCGCGCCGCTACGACACCCATTTCTACCTCACCCCGGTCACGTCGTCACTGCCTCTGACGCTGGCCATCGACGAACTCGAGGAGGCGGCGTATGTCACTCCGGCGGCAGCCCTCAGCGCCCACCAGGCCCAGCAGTGGCCGATGGTGCTGCCGACCCTGGCCCACTTACGGTGGCTGGCCAGATTCACAAACATCGAAACGGCCCTGGAGGCGACGAGCCGGGCTCGACTCGCCCCCGTAACCCCGGCGGTCGCGGGTGATGGTTCGCTCGTGTCAGTCGATATCCCATGGTGAACGTCCGCGTCGAGCGAGTCCTCGCCCCCAACGCCGGCCCGTTCACCGGAACCGGCACCAACACCTGGCTCCTGGAGTCGGATCGAACGATCGTTGTAATCGATCCGGGTCCGGTCTCAGCGGTCCATTTCGACGCCATCCTCGCGGCCATTGGTCAGAGATCCGTTTCTGCGGTCCTGGTGACCCACACCCACAGCGACCACGCCCCGTTGGCCAACCCTTTGGCCCGAGAACTGCAGGTCCCGGCCTACGGGCATGCCGCCGGCCCCGAATTCGATCCCGACCTGCGGTTGACGGAAGGTTCCAATGTGGTGGTGGGGAGCGTGTCTCTCGAGGTGATCCACACACCGGGCCACAGCGACGACCACCTCTGTTTTCTGACCGGCCGAATCCTCTTTACCGGCGATCACATCATGGGTGGGTCATCGGTGATGGTCGAGGACATGGCCAGCTATCTGCGGTCCCTGAGGCGGCTGCAGGACCTCGACCTGGACCGCCTCTATCCCGGGCACGGACCTGAAATCGAACGCCCTCAGGAGATCATCTCGTGGTACATCGCCCACCGGCTCCAGCGCGAGCAGGAGATCCTCGAGGCGATTGCCGGGGGGGCGACGGGGGTGGACTCCATCGTCGAGGCGGTGTACCGGAGCGTGGATCGTGCTCTGCACCCCTTGGCCGCTCGTTCGGTGGCTGCCCACCTGCGCAAGCTCGAAGCGGAGGGGCGGATACCCGGGCCCTGATCCCCGGCCGGCCGACGGCGCCATCTCGAGAACGCCCATGGCCCCGGCTGTGAGGCCGTGCAGATGCGAATCCGGTTGCTATAGCCACGAGGGCCTGTGGGGGAATACAGGCCCTCGTGTTGGTCGGGGCCCCGTTGGGGGAGCCGGGACCCCGAAATCGGCGAGGAGCCTCCCAGCTATCCCTTAACTGTCCCAGGCACGTTCCAGTACATCATCCAACAATTCAGGCCGCTAACCACGTCCTGTTTCTAATAGCGCCTTAGTGACTAGTCATAGGCGTGGAAAAGGGCGTTCTACCCGGTGGCCTTGGCCGGGGCGTCCTCGCCCGACGCTGCCAATTGCTCGAGGAGCTTGGCTATGCGACCGGTGCAGTTCTCAGCATCGACCGGTGGGAGCAACTTCACCAGGTGCAGCGCGGCCGAGTGGAATGCAAGTGCGGCCGGCGAATCAGGCCGATGACGAGTGACCGGCGTTCCGTCGTCGCCACCGGCCACCACAGCAGGGTCGAGGGGGACCCGGGCCAGGAGCGGAAGGCTCAACGACGATGCGAGCTCCTCACCGCCTCCCTCGCCGAACAAGGAGTAATCGGTGCCGTGGTCGCAGGTGAAGACTGACATGTTCTCGATCACGCCGACCAGCGGCATGTGGGACCGACGAGCCATGTCGGCGACGCGGATCGCCACTTTCTGGGCGGCCTTTTGGGGTGTGGTCACCACCACCATTTCCGCCTGAGGTAGAAGTCTCGACAGGGCCATCTGGATGTCACCGGTTCCCGGGGGCATGTCAATGACGAGGTAGTCGAGATCGCCCCACTGCACCTGATTGAGGAACTGCTCGAGAGCCTTGGAGAGCATCAGACCTCGCCACATCAAGGCCGTCTCTTCGGAGTCGATGATGAGACCGGTCGAGACGAGCTTGATGCCGTCGACGTCGATCGGGATGATGAGCTTCGTGTCCTCATCGGCCACCAGACGGTCCTCGGCGCCAAGCATGCGGGGGACCGAAAAACCCCAGATGTCGGCGTCGAGCAGCCCGACCTTGAAGCCCTGATCGGCCAGGGCGACCGCCAGGTTCACGCTCACTGTCGACTTGCCGACGCCTCCCTTGCCCGAGCTCACCGCTACTACTCGCGTGGTCGGGTGGACCCTGGTGGGCGCCGCGTTCTCGCGAGCCCGGAGGCGGGCCCCCGTCATCAGGTTGGCTCGCTGGTCCTTGGTCATCGCAGTCGTATGGACTCGCACCTCCCTGACCCCGGGGAGGCCGGAGATACGCCTCGAGGTCTCGCCTTCGAGGTGATTGCGCATGGGGCACTCGGCGACAGTCAGGGCCAGTCCGATCGAAACGATGCCATCGGCGTCGATATCGACCGACCCCACCATGCCCAGGTCGACCAGGTTGCCACCCAGCTCGGGGTCGATGACACCCCGTAGAGCCTGGTAAATGTCATCGATCTGGGGCATAAAGGGAAGGGTAATCGGTTGCCAGGACTCGGGTTCCGGGTCCCACCCCGGGAGCTCCGCTATCGGCGATCCCCTACCCGGTTCTGGCGGATAGCGGATAGCGGATCGCGGATCGCGGATCGGGGAATAGATACACGACTGATGACGGTTAAACTGTCACCAATGACCCAGATTCTTTCCATCAAGTCGTCTCGCCCCATTCCGCCGGTCGAGTTGACCGCGACTGCCACCACCAAGGTGGCTGAACTCATCGACGCCGAGGGAGAGCCCGGGTTGGCGTTGCGGGTGGCGGTTCGGCCCGGCGGCTGCTCTGGCTTCTCGTATGAGATGTTCTTCGATGCCGAAACCGACAGCGAGGACGTCGTCACCGAGTTTGGCCGGGTCAAAGTGGTTGTCGACCCCGAGTCGGCTGAGCGCCTGCGCGGCTCCACCCTCGACTACAAGGAAGGGCTCATGGGGGCGGGTTTCGCAATCGAAAACCCCAACGTGACCAAGTCTTGCGGTTGCGGTAACAGCTTCTCCTGACGCGCCACAGCCTCCCAAACTGGGTCCAGGCCGCCCAAATAGATCAACCTCGGCACCGGCTTCTGCCTTCGGTTTCGTCGTTACTCTGACGGTACGCGGTCCCGACGCACCCAAGGAGCTTCTACGTGCCCAAGCAGGTCCCGACTCTCTCCAACGCTCCCCGTCCCCTCGCCCCCTATTCGGTCGCGACCGAGGCGAACGGGTTCGTCTTCATCTCGGGCCAGGTAGCTCTCGATAGAAGCGGCGGACCGACCCCTGAGGATGTCGTCGACCAGGCACGCCTGATCCTGGACAACATCGGTTCGATTCTCAAAGATCTTGGTCTCGGCTATTCCGACATCGTCAAGACCACCGTGTTCCTGTCGGACATTGCCGACTTCGGACGGATGAACGAGGTCTACGGCAGCTACTTCGAAGCCGATCCACCGGCCCGCTCGACCTTTCAGGTGGCCGCGCTCCCGCGGGCGGAGTTCAAGATCGAGATCGAGGCCGTCGTCGCTCGCTAGGCCGGAGGCCACTAGAGCAGAGGATGTGATCATGAACAAGAAAGAGATTTTCGATTCCCTCGGCCTCGCCGACAGCAACTCCGGGGTCTTCGCGGGCTCATGGCTCGCAGGCGCCGGGGGTGACCTGCCAGTCACGAATCCCGCCAACGGTGAGGTCATCGCCACGGTCACCCAGGCCTCGGAGGCGGATTACGACAAGGTGATCGAGAGTTCCGCTGAGGCCTTCTCGGCATGGCGCACGTTGCCCGCCCCCAAGCGTGGGGAATACGTCCGACTGCTCGGCCACGCCCTCAGAGAGAAGAAGGAGGCGCTCGGCGCGTTGGTCAGCTTGGAGATGGGCAAGATTCGTGCCGAGGGCGAGGGTGAAGTCCAGGAAATGATCGACATCTGTGACTTCGCGGTTGGCCTCTCTCGCCAGCTCTACGGGTTGTCGATGGTGTCCGAGCGGCCGCTCCACCGCATGTATGAGCAGTGGCACCCGCTGGGTCCCGTGGGGGTGATTTCTGCTTTCAACTTCCCTGTGGCCGTGTGGTCGTGGAACGCTGCCATTGCGGCCGTTTGTGGCGACAGCGTGGTTTGGAAGCCGTCGTCCGAGACTCCCCTGACCGCCGTGGCGGTCACCCGGATCGCCGAAGAGGTCATGGCAGGCTCCGGTTTCGAAGGCGTGTTCAACCTTGCGGTCGGACGGGGTTCGATAGTCGGTGACCGGATGCTGCACGATCGGCGGCTGCCGCTGATCTCGGCCACGGGTTCTACCGCGGTGGGCAAGAAGGTGGCCGAGGCGGTAGCGAGCCGCTTCGGGCGCTCGATTCTCGAGCTCGGCGGCAACAACGCCATCATCGTGATGGACGACGCCAATCTCGACCTCGCAGTCAGGGCAGTGCTCTTCGCCGCGGTCGGAACCGCCGGCCAACGATGCACTTCCCTCAGGCGGCTCATCGTCCATGAGGCGATCGCCGACAAGTTGGTCGACCGTTTGATCGATGCTTACCGCCAGGTACCGATCGGCGATCCGCTCGAGAGCGGAACCTTGATGGGACCGCTGGTGACGCCGGCCGCTGTCAAGGACATGATGTCCGCCCTTACGACGGCCCGCGATCAGGGAGGAGCCGTCGTTTACGGAGGCAACGTGATCGACCGGCCGGGGAACTACGTTCAGCCGGCGATAGTCCGCATCAGTTCTTCGGCTCCAATCGTCCAGGAGGAGACGTTCGCTCCGGTCCTATATGTGATGGAGGTCGCCGACCTGGACCAAGCGATTGCAGTGCACAACGGCGTCCCCCAGGGCCTTTCGTCGGCAATCTTCACCGAGTCCTTGCGCTCGGCCGAGCGGTTCCTCTCAACCGTGGGGTCTGACTGCGGAATCGCCAACGTCAACATTGGCACCTCGGGGGCGGAGATCGGTGGCGCTTTCGGGGGCGAGAAAGAGACCGGAGGCGGACGCGAGGCCGGCTCGGATTCGTGGAAGCTGTACATGCGGAGGCAAACCACGACGATCAACTGGGGGGACGATCTTCCCCTGGCTCAGGGAATTGCCTTCGGCTAAGAGGGCGTGGTGCGTGGTACGTGGTGC
>DATEEG010000467.1:0-7882 GCA_035281305.1 Acidimicrobiia bacterium
GGTCTGTTCAACGACGTCGAGCAAAACCGACCCCTCGAGGTCAAGACCGTAAGAAAAGGCGGCGTCGCCCTCGAGTTTGCTGATGCGCAACACAGATCGAAGCCTGCCAACCACTGTTTCCATCAAGTCGGCCAGGACATCCTGCGCGTGCTCGAGTTCTGTATTTCGCAGGTATCGGGTGTAACCCGTTATGTCGGCAATAACCAAGCAACCGCTGTCGGCTGCCGAAATCATCCGGTCGTGGGATGGTGCCACGGGTCGAAGTGGCAGTGTAAGAGGAATGCTCGGGCCAGGAACCTGCCTCGCCAACACGAGATGTGTTGGCGCTCCACGTATGATTGTGGCGTAGCTGGAGGCGCCAGTGTCCGAGCCGATTGTCTTCATCAGCACCCACAAGATCAGAGAGGGCAAGCTTGATGACTTCAAGCGCTTCTCTAGAGAGATGACACCGTTGATCGATGCGAGCAAGCCCAACACCGTGTTCTTTCAGCCATACCTGAACGAGGCAAGCACCAAAGTCACCTTCATCCACGTCTTTCCCAACGCTGATTCGATGGACTCCCACTTCGAGGGCTCGGACAGCAGATCGGCCATGGCATTCGAGTTCATACAACCCGAGCATTTCGAGATCTACGGCAAACCGAGCGAACAAGTGCTGGCGACGATGAAACAGCAGGCCACCACCCTCGCCGTACCGTTGACCTTGAGGACCCAGCCCCTGGCCGGGTTCATCCGCCTCGGCCCTGGCTGACTGGTCGGACTCCCTGAGTGCCGGTGAATCCCGGGAACCCTTACAGACCGCCCATCGCGATGTACTTGGTCTCCATGTACTCACGGAGACCCTGGCGGCCGCCTTCGCGGCCGATGCCTGACTCTTTGATTCCTCCGAAGGGGACCACTTCGGTCGTGAACATCCCGGTGTTGATCCCAACCATTCCGAACTCGAGAGCTTCACTCACCCTCCAACTCCGAGCGGCGTCGCGGGTGTAGGCATAGGCGGACAAGCCGTAAGGGGTCGAATTGGCGAGTTCGATCGCCTCCTCTTCGGAGGAGAACGAAAAGAGGTTCGCGACGGGGCCGAAGATCTCCTCGTTGGCAATTGCCATGTCCATGGCCGCACCTTCGATCACGGTTGGTTGGAAGTAGGTTCCACCGAGCTCATGCGGCTCTCCGCCCACCACGACCCGGGCCCCCCGATCGACGGCGTCTCCCACCAGGCGCACCACCTTCTCCAAGGCCGCGGCGTTGATCAGGGGCCCGATCTCCGAAGCGTCGTCGTCACCTCGGCCGACTTTGAAGTTGGAAGCCGCCTCGGACATCCTTCGCGAGAACTCACCGATGACAGACTCGTGCACGAAGATGCGGTTGGCGCAGATGCAGGTCTGACCGCCGTTGCGATACTTCGAGATCATTGCGCCCTTGAGAGCGGCGTCCAGGTCGGCGTCCTCGAAGACGATGAACGGTGCGTTTCCGCCGAGTTCCAAGCTGAGTTTCTTGAGGGTGTCCGCGCTCTGACGCATGAGGAGGCGTCCCACCTCGGTGCTCCCGGTGAACGACACTTTGCGAACAACCGGGTTGGCGGTGAACTCCTTGCCTACCTCCACCGGGTCGCGGGCGGTCACGACATTCAGCACACCCGGGGGAATGCCGGCCCGATCGGCGAGTTCAGCCAAAGCGAGGCCCGAGAGGGGAGTGTCCTCGGCCGGTTTGACGATCATGGTGCAACCCGCCGCCAGGGCCGGGGCCACCTTCCGGGCGATGGTCGAGAGCGGAAAGTTCCAGGGAGTGATCGCCACCGCCACCCCGATGGGCTGTTCGATCACGACCAGACGAACCGAGGGGTCATGGGTCGGGATCACTTCTCCGTAGGCTCGCTTGGCCTCCTCGGCGAACCATTCGAGATAATCGGCGGCGAGGCCGACCTCCCAGGCAGCTTCACGCCGGGGCTTGCCCATCTCGGCAGTGATGATCGAAGCCAGATCGGACGAGTGCGCCAGAACCAGACCATGAAGCCTCTTCAGTGCAGCCGACCTCTGTTTGGCGGTGAGCGACCTCCATAGCGGCCAGGCAGCCGCGGCGGCGTCGATGGCGGCACGGGCGTCGGCGGTGACCCCGTCGGCCACCTCGGCCAGGACCTCTCCCGTAGCCGGATCCTGCACCTCGAAGGTTCCGCCGGTGGACGCCGCCCGCCACCTGCCACCGATGTACATCTCGGTACGGAGGAGGCCGCCGTCTTCGAGCTGCGGGCGGTTGACGTAAGTAGTGGTCACTTCCCTCCTCGTTCGATCAGGTTGGTTCGGTTGTCTGGTTCATGCCGACGATCTCCATCACGGCGCCGACGTCGTCGGCGCCGAGTCCGGCCGCCCTGGCGGCGTCCAGGACCTCGGTCGCGGCCAGCCCCACTCGACCCGGCGGCATTAGCTCGTTGGCCAGCCGCATGTCTTTGGACATCAGGTCGATGGTGAACCTAGGGGCGTAGTCGCGGTTGGCCATAGGTAGTGCTTTGTAGTCGAGGAGGCGCGGCACCGCACCCGCCCGGAGGGCAACGAGGCCGACCGGGACCTCGATGCCCGTCGCCTCCATCTCGGTGATTGCCTCGGCGATCGCGACCAGGTGGCTTGTCAAGAGGCGGTTGCTGATCAGCTTCATCATCAGGCCGGTGCCGTTGGGTCCGATGTGTTGCACGGAGGAACTGAAAGCCGCCAGGTACCTGCGGGCCCGGTCGACGGCCGCAACCTCACCGCCCGCCATCACCGCCAGGGTGCCGGCTTCGGCGTGGATGCTGGTGCCCGACACCGGCGCATCAACGAACGCAATCTGCTTGGTCGAGGCGGCGGCCGCCAGCTCACGGGACGCCGCTACCGAGATCGTTGAGAGATCGATGCAAAGACTCCCGGGCGCCAGCCTCGGGATAAGCCATTCATAAACCTCGCGCACCTGCGGAGTGTCGGGCAACGAGCTCATGACTACCTGGCAGTCAGCGGCGGAACCTAGAGCCGAAGCTACTTCCATTCCGACGCCGGCCGCCCCGGCCCGAGCCCCGGCCAGGGAGTCGATCCCGATCACTTTCCAACCGGCCTCGAGCAGGCGGCGGGACATCGGCCCGCCCATGCGGCCGAGACCGACAAAACCAATGGTTTCGCTGGTCACTGTGCGTTCTCCAGGAGACTCCAGATGCGCCCAACTGCGGCGCGGATCCCCGCATGGCCCGGACGGAGGTCGGAGCGAGGACGAGGTGCGTCGACCTCCACGGTCTCGATGATGGGACCGGGTCCCGGTCTCATGACCGAGACCCTATCCGCCAGATTGACGGCTTCTTCCACATCGTGGGTAACCAGGATCGTGGTGTGGGGGTCGAGCTGCCAGTAGGTCTCGAATTCGTCGTACAGCCGTCGCCGGGAGATCGCGTCGAGGTTGACGAACGGCTCGTCGAGGAGGAGCACCTCGGCGTCGTGGGCGAGTCCCCGTCCCAGCCCTACCCTGGTCTGCTGGCCGCGGGAAAGAGTGAGCGGATAGCGCCCGGCCACGTCCCCGAGCCCCACCTGGCGGGTGTGAAACTCGGCAACCTTTTGATGCAGGTCCGGTGCCTGGGAGAACTCCGAGCCGATGGCGACGTTGCGCTGCACCGTCCACCAGGGAATCAACCGTGGACTCTGAAAGACGAAAGACGTGAGGTTGTCGCGACGTCGCTGACCGTGGAAGTCGACCGCACCCCGACCGGGGCTTTCGAGCCCTCCGATCAACCGGAGAAGCGTTGTCTTCCCACAGCCACTCGACCCAACGATGGCGTGGACTGCCCCACTGTCGACGGTGAGATCCAGATCTGAGATGACCGGCGTCACAGCACCCCGTTGCGAGCGGTATACAAAACCGAGACCTCGAACCTCAACCCGCACCTGGCACCCTCAAAAAGACTGGATTTGGATACACGTTATCAATTGTTTGATATAGGATCGAGTGATGGCCCTTGCGTGCTGAATACTGCTCTGGTTGGGGCCCTTACGATTCAGAGGAGGAAGGATGAATCGCAGTTCTACCTGGCGGAGGATCTCCGTCCTCGCCATCCTGGCTCTCGTGATCACCGCCTGCGGTGATGGCGACGCCGGAGGCGAAGAAGGCGAAGAGGGAGGCGAGGCCAGATCGGTGATCCGTTTTGCGTTCGCACCCGATCCTGTCTGGGACTACATGAACGACAACGGAATGATCGTCGAGTGGGAAGAGGAGCACAACGTCCGAATCGTCACCAGCTCGACCTGGGACGAATTCACGTTCTTCGCGGGAGGTCACGGTGACATCGTCTCGATGAGCACCCAGGAGCTCCCCGTGCTCGAGAAGGAAACCGGCATCCAGACCGTGTCGTTCGGGAAGTACAACGCCCAAAGGTCTCCGATGATCAAGCGGGCCGGCGACCCCTATCAGGAGCTGCCGGACGTACCGCCGGGCTCGACGATTTGCGTTAGCAGCCCGGTGTCGAACACCCAGTTCTGGGCAGTGGCGATGAACGAGCTGCATGGCATCGACTATCGCGTCGGCGGCGGTGACTACAACCTCATCGTCAACGACCACTTCGTCAACCCCCAGAACCTCTTGAACGGAGACTGCGAGGTTGCCGTCATCATCCCCGAAGCGGCGGCTCCCTACCTCCGGACTGGTGAGCTCGAGCTGATGTACGACGGCCTGATGCCGTTCCAGCTCTACAACCGGTTCTCCGGATTCGAGAGCGACGAGGCGCACGTGATGTCGAACCTCTTCACCGCCACCGAGGAGTACTTCGACTCTCATCCCGACGAGGTCGCGGCTTTCCTCGAGTTGTGGCAGCGGGGTGAGGATGCCTGGTACGCCAACAAGGCCGAAATCATCGCTACCTACCCGCAGCACTTCTCGGTAGAAGCCGAAGAAGACGTCCAGTTCATCGCCGACTTCATGGCAGGCGAGAATGACTGGTTCGTCGAATCGGTCTATTTCACCGAAGAATGGGTTGAGGCCGAGCAGAAGATCTGGGAGTTCCAGCAGAACCTGGTTCCCGAAAACCCGAACTCGATCCCGGCCGACTTCGACCCGCCCCGATTCGAGGTCATCCCTGCCCCGTGAGGCGAGCCATCCAGGAGATGGGACATCCAGCTAGTGCGGTTGGGTGCAGGAAACTGCACCCAACCGCCCTGAGGAGGATTGGCAAGAAGTGACCACAACCGTCGATCAGGTGCCCGCCGGGCGAACGCCCACCGCCGAGGAGCAAAGGCTGCAAAAGCAGCGCCGGCGTGACCGGGTGAGCCGCATCTTCTGGCGGATCGCCGGATACGTGTTCGTGCTTGGATTTTGGGAATACGCATCGGGCACGATCCTCGATGAGCGCCTGCTCCCCGGACCTAGCGACATAGTCCGCACCTTCGGCGAGATCCTCACCGGAGGGCGACTTTTCAGTAGCTTCGGAGCAACCCTCACCCGCCTCGGGGTCGGGTTCACATTGGCATTTGTCATCGGAGCCGCGATCGGCCTCCTGACCCAGATCCGCTGGTGGGAGGGCTTCTTCAAAGACAGCATCCTCATCAGCCTCACCGCTCCGGGTTTGGTGTGGGCCCTGACCGGAATCGTGATCTGGGGATTCGAGGCGCAGGGATGGATCTTTGCCATCGTTCTGACGACCTTTGGGATCGTCTCGGTCAACGTAGCCGCCGGCGTCAAAGCGTTGCCCAAGGATCTTCTCGACATGGCCAAGGCGTTCAAAGTGAAACCCTTCGTGCGCCAACGCGAAATCGTCGTACCTCACCTGGCGCCATACCTGTTCACCGCCATCCGCTTCGGCTTCTCGCTCGGATGGAAGGTGACGGTGCTCACCGAGCTGTTCACCGCCACAAAAGGAATCGGCTTCGAGATGCGGATCGCCACCCAGCTGTTCCGGATGGACGAGTTCTTCACGTGGGTGCTGTCGTTCTTCGTCTTCGCATTGTTCTTGGAGAAGGTGGTGCTCCAGTACTTCGAGCGCCGCTTCTTCCGGTGGCGGCCGGAGGTGACGGCATGACCGCAACAGCCGCTGCTCCCAAGGTGGGCAAACCCACCGGCTCCAAGAAGGACGGCAAGGTGATGAGGTTCCTCAGGTCGCCGTCGTTCGCCCGGATCTTGTTCCCCTTCGCCTTCCTGGCCGTCTGGTGGGCGGTGTACTACACAATCGACTCGAGGATCTTTCCACCACCCCAACAGGTGCTCGGGTTCATGTGGGACGAGATCACGCTGAACTCGTTGCTTCGCTACGGAAGCGTCCGGAACAACGTATACGGCATGTTCGCCATCTCCCTGATGCGTCTGGGAATCGGCTTCGTCATTGCGATGCTTCTCGGAACGATCATCGGATTGGCGATGGGATTGTCGAAGGCCGTGGACGCCTTCTTCCATGACTGGATCATGGCCATTCTGGCGATGCCCGCCCTGGTGTGGGCTCTGTTCCTGGGTCTGGCGCTCGGGTTCGGGCATGTCGGGCCGATCATCGCGGTGGCACTCACCGGCCTGCCGTTCGTCGTCATCAATGTGCGGGAGGGCGTTCGCAATACTCCCAAGGACTTGTTTGACATGGCGCGCTCGTTCCAGGTGCCGAGGAAACGGGTGATCCAGCATGTCCTGCTCCCGTCCCTGGCGCCGTTCATGTTTGCCGCCATGCGCTACGGGTTCGCGATCGGCTGGAAGGGCCTCGTGATCACCGAGGTGTTCGCTTCCGACGAGGGTGCGGGGTGGACGATCAAGTTTTGGTACGACGCCCATCGAGCCCACGGCGTCATCGGATACGCCTTGTTCTTCATCCTCTTCGCGCTGCTATTGGAGCGGACCATCTTCGAGCGCCTGGAGCGGCGCACCTTCAAATGGCGGCCCAAACTGTCGGGCATCGACGTGGTCGAAAGCGCGCTCGATACCGATTCCCAGGACGAAAAGGACTTCCTGATCCTCGAGCGAAGTCGTGCGAAATTCGAGGCTCTGGACGGCGATGGAAGTGAGAAACCCCGTGGCTGAGATTGTTGTCAGGAACCTTCACAAGGAATTCGGGATCGGCGACGATCGAGTCGTCGCCCTGGAGGACGTCAACCTCGACGTCGAGGGGCATGTCTTCGTATCGATCGTCGGGCCCTCCGGCTGCGGAAAGTCCACGCTGCTCAACATCCTCACCAATATCGAAACCCCGAGTTCAGGAACGGTGAGGATCACCCAGGACGGCCGCGCAGCCAACTCCGGTTACGTCTTCCAGGCAGCCCGCCTGCTCCCCTGGCGCTCGGTCCTCGACAACCTCCTCTTCGTGCAGGAGGACCGGACCGAAGAGGCCAGGGCAAGATGCCAGCGGTATCTCGACATGGTTCAGCTTGGGGACAAAGGCGGAAAGTACCCCGGCGAACTGTCCGGCGGCATGCAGCAGCGGGTCGGCATCGCCCGGGCCTTCTCCATCGAGCCCGACGTCCTCTTCATGGACGAGCCCTTCAGCCATCTCGACGCGATCACGGCAAGATCTCTCCGCCGCGAGCTGCACTCGATGTGGAAACAAACCGGCAAGACCGTTCTGTTCGTCACCCACGACGTCGGCGAAGCCGTCGAGTTGTCGAACCGAATACTGGTGTTCGCCAAAGGCGGCAGGCTCCAGGACGACATCGAGATCGACCTGCCATTCCCACGTGATCCCTCGGACGAAGCCGTGGCAGTGGCCAAAGCCCGGGTGTTGAAGAAGTTCGAAGAGCTCGAACTGATCGCCAGCTAACCGCCGAGACCCAAACCTCGTCGCAACCTCTGCACCCGACCGGCGTGATCGGTGTGGCTCACCGGCGGCAAGGGATGGCGGGTGTGGACCGGGAGCACCGCGAAGTGGGGTCCCGCCTGGCGGAGTAAACCCGGCAGCTCATCAATGAAG
>DATEEG010000468.1:0-9185 GCA_035281305.1 Acidimicrobiia bacterium
CGGCTGGTCATAGCGCTCGACGGTGAGCGATACCACTCCGATCGCAGCACCTTCCGCAAGGATCGTCGGCAGCAAAACGACCTGGTACTCGAGGGTTATCGGGTGCTGCGGTTTACAGCTTGGGATGTCTTTGCCGCACCGGAATACGTGGTTGCGGCGGTGGTGGCGGCCCTGAAATCCTGATAGATGATTCCGGCAATTTCGGCGCGTCGCGATCACCTCCCGGCAAATTCGGCGCTTGCAGAACGACACCTGTTCGTAGTTCACCAAATTTCGGAAGGAGAGTTCTCCACGCGCCAAATTTGGAGATTGGAGTCTGGGGCCGCGGGTCAACCCTCTCGACACGGCACGACCCTCGGCGTATATAGGAAGACATGTCCCAGTACTTCACGCCCGCCACGTTCAAGTTTCTCTCCCAGCTGGCAAGCAACAACGAGCGCGAATGGTTCAACGCCAACAAGGACCGCTACCTGAGCGCGGTCCAGGAGCCGGCGCTCCAGTTCATCGCCGATTTTGCCCCCAGGCTGGCCGGGATCTCCCGGCACTACGTTGCTGATCCTCGCTCCCAGGGCGGGTCACTCTTTCGCATCTACCGCGACACGCGGTTCAGCAAAGACAAAACCCCTTACAAGACCCACGTCGCGATGCGATTCGGTCACGAGGCCGGCCTCGGAGTTCACGCACCCGGCTTCTACCTGCACATCGAACCAGGCGCCTCCTACGCCGGTGTCGGCTTGTGGCGACCTGAGACTGCTTTGGCCCGCACCATCCGGGAGGCAATCGTGGGCGATCCGGCCGGGTGGAAGAAGGCTGCCCATGGCAAGGCCTTCACCAGCCGGTTCGTGCCCGATGGTGATTCGCTCGCCCGCCCGCCCCAGGGCTTCGACCCCGACCACCCGCTAATCGAGGACTTGAAACGCAAGGATTTCATCGCCGGAACCCGCATCGAAGACAAGGTCGTCACCTCGGAGAGACTGCTCCCCGAATACACCGCAATCTGCAAAACCGCCGCACCTTTCGTCGCTTTCCTCACGACGGCGATCGGCCTCGAGTTCTGAACCTCGATCCGACCCTTTTGGCGCGAACAACCCGCACCCTGGTGCAGGTTGTTCGCGCCAGAACGGGGATCGTCTTAGGAGGCCGTTGCCATCGGGACCAGGCCGAAGTCGTCGGGTTCGAGGCCGTCGAGAGTGGCGGCACCCGGGTAGGTCGAGAGCAGGGCCTCCTGCTCGCCCTCAACGGCCCAGGCGACATCGATGATGCGGGTGTGGTTGGCATCGGCGGGGGCTCCACCGAGGCGGAACTGCTCGGCGCTGGCCTGCACGTCGCGGACCCGCCGGACTCCCTGCGATGGGAAGCCTTCCTGGCTCAAGACCACCGCTGCGTATCCCCAGGTCGCCGGGTCGCCGACGCCAAGCAGCGACAGTGGGATCCGGACGACTACCCGGCCCTGGTCGCCGAACACGGCCACCTCGAAGGTCGGACGGGTCTCCTCAACGGTCCCCTCGGCCCCGGCCCGGTAGATCGCCGGCTCCCAGCCCTCGACGGTGATCCCGAACTCCCAACCGGAGCGCTCGGGAACGCTGGCGTTGCGGCCGTCGATCAGTGACCTTTCACCGTTGTCGGTGCCGACATCGGTGTCGATGTAGACGTCGAAGGTCTGGATGGAAAGGTTGCGGGGCGATCCCCAGGGGTTTTGGATGGGAGCCACCATGTCGAACGCGAACACAAGTTGGTCGTTCTCGGTCCCGACGGTGAATCTCTCGATGTCGTAGCTGCCCTGGGTGAAGACCGCGTCGGAGGGATAGGTATAAGTTCCCGGGCCATGGTCGTCACCGACCGGGTCGGCGACATCGAGGAAGACCGCGACGTTGGAGATGTCCGGCACCTGGAGGCCGATCGGACCCAGGCCGGCGGGGGTCAGGACCCCGGAGCCATCGTCGAACTTCGCCAATATCAGATCACCCGGGGCGAGGGCACCGAGAAGCGAGAGGGGTACGGCAATCTCGATGGAGCCATCTCCGATCGCACATTCGATGGGGGTGAATTCCGAGAGCACCGGACCGACCCCGCATTCCTCTCCGACGGCGATTACATGGGTAGCCCCGAAGCCAAGGGGGACCCCGTCGGCGGTGGTGGCGCTCTTGGCCCCTCGCGGCATACCCAGGTAGACCTCGCCGGGTCGATCACTGGCGTAGCGCAGATAGAGGTTCTGCCGATCGAAGGCGGTTGCCAGAGTCCCGTCGGAGGCAGCCGCGACCCAGTCATCGAACGCCCCGTCAATGACGATCGCCGTCAGTTCCGACGGCGTCAGAACCGTCGAGGGCGCCTCCGGGATGATCGGCACGGCCAGGAAAAGGGGCCGGTCGAGGCCGAGGGCGTCGTACACGGTGCCCAGCAGGTCACGGTAGGCACTGTCGAAGTACCCGTCGTCGCCGGACTCTTGATCGGATCCGTACCACCAGAACCAGTCCGATCCTTCCGCCAACAGCATCTGCGTGTAGGCGTCGTCGTACCCCGGGTTGTCCTCCTCGGCAGCTAGATCCCGACGGACCTGAAAGAGGTAGTCCCAGGCGGTGGACTCCTCCTCTTCCCCGATCCAGGTAGCGAAGTTGGGCTGGAACCAGGCACCCGGCCATACGTCCCCGAGGGGATCCGGTTCCGAGAACCGCTCCAGGTAGTCGGTGGGCGTGGTGGTAGAGACCCAATCCGAATCATTGAGCCTCTGATACAACGCCGAAAGGAAATCGATCCCGTCATTCGGGTAGTTCTCCCAGGCGTTCTCCCCATCGAGGATGACCGACACCACATAGGGTTGGCCGGCGTCAAACGCCCCCTCGACATCGAGGGAGTCACGAATGGCCCGCAGCCTTCCCATGAAATCATCGGCAGCGGCGGCGGCCTCGGTGCCCGAGTACTCGAAGCCGATGAGGTCGGAGAGAAGTCCGTCACGGAAGAACATCGGAACCGGGTCGTTGCGATTCAGTTGAGCCGACCAGGGGCGATAGAGCAGGTCGCCCTGCTCGACCAGGTCCGACTCGTCGCGTGCAAAGGAGCCGACGTCGAGGGTTTTGGCAAGGACCTCCTCGCCGGTCGCCACCCATTGCACGCCATTCTTGGAAAAGAGCGACATCACGAGTTGGGAGACCGATCCCTCGCCCGGCCACATTCCGACCGGCCTCCGTCCGAGCAAGCGCTCGGCTTCGTCGAGGCCGCGGATCACCTGCTGATCGGCATCGGCGATCTCCTGAAACCGGTTCACTGGCATCAGTGCCGCCGGATCCCCGACCGTCGCCAGCGACGTGTCGGAGATCAGTGGCAGGATCGGATGTGCCAGCGGGGTGGTGATGACTTCGATGCGTCCTTCTTCCCACAACCGCGCATGGAGAGGAATCACCTCGGAGATGATTCGCAGGTGCTCAGCCATCACGACGGCCTTGTCCTCTTCGGTGAAGCCTTCGCCCTTCGTCACAAGCGAGGCAAGAGGTTCCCGCGCAAGGAAGCCCGGATCGGTCCAGGCCAGGTTGAACAGCACCTGGAGGTCGCGCAGTTCGTCAATGGCGAAGTCGTTGTCCCGGCCCGCAGCAAGTTCCTGGAACCGCGGGAATTGGTCTATGACCAGAGGATTGACGTCGAAGAACCGGGACTCGACGAACTCGATCTGTTCCGCGGTCAGGTCCTCGGCTGGGACCTCGGTCATCGTCCAGTAGATGTCCTTCGTCCCGTTGGCCAACTCCTCCAATTGCAGGAGGAGGATCGGGGTCAGATTGAACGTGACCTTGACGTTGGGATACTCGGCCACCAGGGCCGCCATGTCGTAGTAGTCCTTGGTGGCGTGGACCCGGACCCAGGGCCGAGACACGGTGCCGTCTTCCAGGAGCGCATACCGGGGCTGGTGCTGGTGCCAGACAAGGTTCAGGTAGAAATGAGGATCATCGCGAACCGGGGCGGTGGTGGCCGGGATTGTGGTCGGGGTGGTCGTTGTCGAAACCGTGGCTCTTGTACACGCCACCAGCAAGAGCGTCGCGAGCGAGACGCCAGACGCCAGACGCCAGACGCCAGAGCAACTGGTGCGACCGCGCCGGCTCACACCCTTACCTTCCAAGCTTCACGATCGCCGCTTCTCGGGCCTCGATAGTCAACCGTCTCTTTTCCAGCTTGGCTTCGCCCCACAGGACCTTGCCCGCGCTCGGCAATTCGATGCGGCGGCGCTTGCCGCGGTTGATCGCCACCACCAAGCGCCGGCGCCCGAGACGGCGTTCGAAAGCCAGCAAGCCTCCCCGGGCGAGCAGCGGCCGCCACTCGCCGGTCACCAGGGCCGGATGCCTCCGCCGGAGGGCGGTGAGTTCGGAGATCGTCCGATGCATCTGGTGCGACGTTGGATCGGGCTCCCACGGAAAGGCGTTTCGAGATCCGGGGTCGTTGTCACCCTCCAGGCCGATCTCATCTCCGTAGTAGATCCCTGGAGCCCCGGGGTAGGTCAACGCCAGCACCGTCGCCAATCGCAGCCTCCACGTTTCTCCTCCTGCCACCGTTAGAAAGCGGGCGGTGTCATGACTGCCGATCAGGTTCTGGTTGGCCAGCGTCACCGGCCACGCGTACTGAGCCCACAGTCTCGCCAGATCGTCGGCTGCCCCGGTGGCGTCGATCTCGTGGCGGGCCAGGTAGCGGAGGCAGATATCGCGGAAGGTGTAGTTCATGGTGGCGTCGAAGCTGTCGCCCTGGAGCCATTCACCGGCGTCGCCCATGAACTCACCGATCAAGTACGCGTCAGGGTTGGTGTCCTTGACGGCCTTGCGAAAGTCCCACCAGAAATCAGGATCGACGTAGCGGGCGACGTCCATTCGCCAACCATCGATGCCGGCCAGGCGGGGCCAGTCGGCCGCTATCTCGAGCATGTAGCGACGGGCGTCGGGATTGGCCAGATTGATTCGGGGCATCGAAGCGACGCCGTACCACGACTCGTAGGTTGGCTCCACCGCCAGTCCATGGTCGATCACGTACTCGATCGCCAATCCGCTCTGCTCGGCCCAGACGGGTAGCCATTCCCCTTGCCATCCCTTGATCGGCCCACCCCCTTTTGGTTTGCGAGCCTTGATCCGGACCGGCCAGTCGTGAATCACGAACCAATCCCGGTACGGGGAGTCGGGCCCGGTCTTGACCAGGTCTTGGAAGGCGAAGAAGAGAGGGTGACAGTGATTGAACGAGGCATCGAGGATGACCCTGATACCGAGATCGTGAGCCCGCTTGACGAGTTCGATCAGTGCCTCGTTCCCGCCCAGCGATGGATCGACCTGCCGATAGTCGACAGCGTCGTAGCGATGATTGGAAGGCGACGTGAAGATCGGGTTGAGATAGATCAGGTCGATACCGAGGCCGCTCAAGTAATCGAGGTGCTGGGTGATGCCGACCAGATCACCCCCCTGGAAGCGGCGGGAGTGGGGGGTTGACCCCCATTCGTCCGTGTCCGGTGGATCGTTGGAGCGGTCCCCGTTGGCAAATCGGTCGGGAAAGATCTGATACACCACAGCACCCTGCGACCAGGCGGGAACATCCAGCGGTGTGAGGTCCGCGATCGACCAGCGGTCGAGACGCTCGACCGCGTTGGAGATACCTCCCGGCACCAGGTAGACCGCCTTGCCGGCGGGATTGCGAAAGGCCAGGCTGATTTCGTCGCCCGGCTGCAGCGGTGCGACTGCTTCCCAGAACACAAATCGCTCCGTGGTCGCGACTATCCCCAGATCGAAGCCGAGAAACTCTTCATTTCGCTTGACGACGATCACACCGTTGGCGAGTCCCGGTTCGGCCCATACCCTGAGCCGATAACGCGCATCGGACGTCCGATCGAGGAACGCCCGGTCGTCGGGATCGAAGCGGATATCCCAGGGAGATACGTCTCCGGGCAGCCCGTAGACCCCCAGATCACCGTCGAACCTCCGGATTCGGTCGGTTCTGGACGCCATCTCAGCCCTTGACGGCACCCTGAGTCAGGCCTCCGATGATATGGCGCTGGGCAACGAGGAAGGTGAACACGATCGGCAGAGCGCCGAGCAGTGCGGCAGCCGCGATGTTCCCCCACTTGGCCGAGTATTCGGATGAGATGAACAAGGTCAACCCGACCGGGAGGGTGAATTGACTGGTAGAGGAAAGAAGGGTGGCGGCCAGGATGACCTCGGCGAACAGGGTGGTGAAGGTGATGATGAAGATGACCGCGAGCACCGGACGCGACAGCGGAAAAATGATCCGCCAGAAGATCTGAAACGGCCCGGCCCCGTCGACCTTGGCCGATTCGTCGAGGCTGCCGGGGATCGTGTCCATGAACCCCTTGATGAGGAACACGTTGAAGCCCATCGCCGAACCGAGATACACCAGGATCAGGAACAGATGGGTCCCGAGACCCGCGGCCGGGAAGACTTCGCCAACCTGCTGGGCGAGGAGGAAGAGGGCGATGAACCCGAGAAAGCTTGGAAATACCTGCACCAGCAGGAGCGACAGCAGTCCCATCCGGCGCCCTTTGAAACGAAGCCTGCTGAAGGCGAAGGCACCGGCCGCCGCCAGCAAGACGTTGAGCACCGCCGCCGCGAGCGCCACCTTGTAAGAGTTAGTGATCCATGTCGGAAACGGCACAGTCGAGTTGCCGAACAGGGTCGTGAAATTGTCGAGAGTCACTTCGCGAGGAATCAAGCGCGCCGCGACCAACGACTGAACCTTGTTGAAGGCCGCCGACACGATCCAAACGACCGGATACAACGCAAAGGCAACCCCCACCAGCATCACGATGTGACGCCAGCCGATTTCGCGCATCCACCGCCCGAACGACATCCGGTTCACGGCAACCGCGACGTCCTCCCGACCTGCGTCAGACATTGCCGTATACCTCCTCCAGACGCCGTGTGTAGCGGAAACTGATCGCCGAAATGATCGCAACGATGAAGAAGATGAGGATGACGATGGCGGACGCCAGTGCGTACTGATTCCCTCGCCCGGAGGAGACGGCGATCTTGTAGGTGAAGGTGATCAGAAGATCCGTCTCCCCCACTGGTACGGCCGCCGCCGGCACCGGGGGACCGCCGTTGGTCAGAATGAATGGCAAAGCGAAGTTGTTGAAGTTGAAAGCGAACGCCCCGATGAGAAGCGGAGCCGTCCCCACCAGCAGCAGGGGCAAGGTGATCGTCCGAAACACCCTCGCCGCCCCGGCGCCGTCGACCCTCGCCGCTTCCTTCAGTTCTCCCGGAACCGCTTGCAGGGCGCCGGAGCAGATCAGAAACATATAAGGGAAGCCGAGCCAGACATTCACGAGGACCATCGAGACCTTGGCCCATAGCGGGTTGAGCAGAAACGGGACATCGCTGATGCCGATGGCGTTCAGCATGTTGTTGACCGGTCCGATCTGGTCGTTCAACAGACCGCGCCAGATGATGATCGAGATGAACCCCGGTATCGCGTAGGGCAGGATCAACAACGAGCGATAGAGCGGCTTGCCCCGCATCCGGTCGTCCTGGAGGGCGTTGGCGAGGAGCAACCCGACGGCGAAGGGGAGCAGGACGGATAGGAACGCGAACGCCACGTTCCATCCAAACACCTTGAAGAAAGGCCCCTGCAACGCCCGGTTCGTGAACAGATCCACGTAGTTGCGGAAGCCCACCACTGTTCGGAAACCGGGGTCGAGGCGGCGTCCGTCCGCGCACACGAAGTTCCCTTCTTCGACGACGCAGGTCACGTCCTGCTGCACGTCGAAGAGCGTGTCGGTGGCGGTGTCGTACGTGTAGCGGGATCCACCGGCAACGAGACGGGCCGCACTCGTGGTCTGGACCTGAGCGATGCCCTGGCCCGGTATGTCCAGGACAAGGTTCTCCAACTGGTTCGCCAGTTGAAACCGCTGCAGTGGGGGAACAAACGCGAAATCGCCGATCTGTTCGGGCGGTCCCTCGCCGGACCCGACCACCCCCAGTTCGGCCGGATCGAGCAACGGGTCTTCCAGTGGTTCGTCGGTGCGGGAACGAGGAACGCCGAAATACTGCGCGCCGCCCGGATCGGTCAGCAGGAACGCGAGTTGTCCGGCGCCATCCCGATATACATCGAGTTGAAAGTCGACGCCTTCTCCGCTGCTCTGGATGACCTGACGCTCCAATTGCTCGATCACCTGATCCTTGCTGAGAACATTGCCTGTCTGGTAGTTGGTCAGCGACACATAGGCGGTGTAGACGAGCGGCCAGACCACGAAAAGCAGCAGAAAGACCAGGCCAGGCGTCAGCCAGCGAAGGGCTTGGGCGCGGGGCCACAAGTAGGCAAAGTTGACGAGTGCCGCAATCACTCCGATCAGGAGGAGGAGGGTCCACGATCGCCCGGCGATCACGGCCGGGATGACCGAGAACAGCAATGCGTCGATCAGCATCACGACAATGAGCCGAAACGCGCCGCCTCTCAGCAACCTGTCGAGGAGAGTCGGACGCGGAGAGGGCAGGGTCCCTGTCGGTTCCCTGCCCTCTCCGGTAGTCATGATTCGAGAGTATCCAGGTCAGCCTGCGACTGCGTCCCGAACCGCCTGTGCTGCGACGGTCATCGCTTCCTCTGCAGCCAGTTCGCCGTTGCGAACCAACTGGATGTTCTCGCCGAGCGGAGCCCACACCGAACTCATCTCGGCAATGTTCGGCATCGGGTTGCCATCAGCGGCCGAGGCCGCGAAGGTCGACGCCACCGGATCGTCGGCGAGTGTGTCCAACACCGCCGTGAATGCCGGGTTGCGAGGATCGGCCTCGTACAGCGCCTGCTGAGCCTCCTCGGTAGCGATGTAGTCCAACAGGAAGGACTGCGCCACGACGGCGTTCTCGGTGAAAGCCGACAGGAAGAACCCCTGCGCACCCACAAACGGGGCCGGAGTGTTTCCACCGATGGTCGGGATCTTGGCGACCGCCCAATTGACCGTCGTCTGATCATTGAGGTTTCCGACTTCCCACGGTCCCGTCATCCAGAAGGGCTGGGTGCCCTCCAGGAAGAAGGCCTTGGCGGTGTCGTAGTTGGTCGCTCCGATCACACCGGCGTTGACCTGTTCCTCCAGGAAAGTGATGCCGGCGATGGCGCCCTCGGAGTCGAGCCCGACATCGGCAGGGTCGTAGCCGGTGGCCGAGTCATAGGCGAAGATGTATCCACCCATCGCCGAGACGAATGGGTAGTTGTGGTAGGCG
>DATEEG010000469.1:0-4362 GCA_035281305.1 Acidimicrobiia bacterium
GCCGCGATCGAGGCGACGATGGCCGTGTCGCGTTGTGGATCGAGGGCGCCCACTGCCATGTAGTCGACCACGCCCAGAGGACTGGCTCCGGCGGCCGCAAGATCGTCGACCACCATCGCTACCAGATCGAAGCCCACGCCAGACCAGCGGTCGAACCGACGGGCCAGTTCGAGCTTGGTCCCCACTCCGTCGGTCGTGAGCATGAGAACTGGCTCGACGTAGCCCGTCGGCAGGGTCAGACCCGCTGCGAAACCGCCGAAGACGCCCACCACCCGGTCACTCCAGGTAGCGGTCACGACCGATGCGATCGAGGCCACGTGCCGATCGGCCCCTTCGAGGTCCACGCCGGCTTGCCGGTAGGTATTCAGGAGCGATCACCCGCCCGGGGTGTTGAGGGCTTCGGCCTTTTCGAGAGAATCCTTGCCGGCGGCTCCGCTGACGTCGGTCGGGTACTCACCGGATAGACAGGCATTGCAAAAGCCCCCATCCTCGACTCCCGTTGCCGACCGCAAGCCGGCCAGGGACAGATATCCCAGGGAATCGGCACCTACGTGCCGGCGAACCTCGTCGACTTCCATCCGCGCCGCGATCAACGTGGATCGATCCGAGGTGTCCATGCCGTAGAAGCAGGGCCAGCGGTAGGGGGGTGAGGAGATACGGAGATGAACCTCGGCGGCCCCGCATTCACGAACCAGCTGCACGAGTTGACGGGTGGTCGACCCGCGGACGATCGAGTCGTCGATCAGAACGACTCGCCGTCCCTTGAGGGTCGAGGCGATCGGGTTGAGCTTGAGGCGGACCCCACGGTCGCGCATCAACTGGTTCGGCTCGATGAACGTACGACCCACGTAGCGGTTCTTGACCAGGCCGTCGGTGTATGGGATCCCTGATTCGAGAGCGAACCCCTGGGCAGCGGGAATGCCTGACTCCGGGACCGGCACAACGACGTCGGCCTCGACCGGATGCTCGAGTGCGAGCCGCCGTCCCATTTCGTGACGGGCGGCGTGGATGTTCTGCCCGTAGAGCTGGGAATCGGGCCGGGCGAAGTAGACGAACTCGAAGATGCAGAGCCTGGGGTCGGTCGATCGGAAAGGAAAGACCGAACGCAGACCGGTGGCATCGATGATCACCATCTCGCCGGGGGAGATCTCTCTGACGAAGCGGGCGCCGAGAATGTCAAGTCCGGCCGATTCCGATGAGATCACCCATCCGTTGTCGGCCAGGCGCCCGATGCAAAGCGGTCGGAAGCCGTTGGGGTCGCGGACGCCGATCAGCCGGCCTTGATCCATCAAGGCGAGCGAGAAGGCGCCTTCGAAAGAGGGCAGCACGTCGACCAGTGCCCTCTCCAGCCCCTTTTCGTCCGAACGCTCGTCCTCGACCGCCCGGGCTATGGCTTCGACCATCAATTCGGAATCGGTAGTGCCCCGAGTGCTGCCGTTGGCCCCCGCCAGGTCGACGGCATTGGTGAGGTTGCCGTTGTGGGCCAGAACGATCGAAGTGGCGCCGATCTGGCGATGCACCGGCTGGGCGTTCTCCCAGCAGTTGGAACCGGTCGTCGAGTAGCGGGTGTGTCCAATGCCGATGTGTCCGTCGAGACCTGCCAGGGAGCGCTCGTCGAAAACCCGGGCCACCAGGCCCAGGTCCTTGAATACCGTGACCGTCTCACCATCCGAAGTGGCGATGCCGGCCGATTCCTGACCTCGATGCTGAAGGGCGAAGAGTCCGAAGTAGATGAGCTGGGAGACCCTCTGCCCGGGGGCATATACGCCGAAAACGCCGCAGGCTTCACCGGGTCGGTCCACGTCGACCGTAGGGAGGGGACCGCTCACCCGATCATGGTACCGGTGTCACCGCCCTCCTTTGGTCCAGTCCGAGAGGTGGTGGGGGCATTACGATTCCGGCCCCTAGGAGGTCATGAAAATGCGAAGAGTGCGCATGTTGGGACCTGTCGGGTTCGTGGTGATGGCGTTGGTAGTTGCCGCCTGCGGTGGCGACACAACCGATACCACCACCGCGGACGGGGCAGGGTGCGGGGTAGACGAACTCGATCTGGTCCAACCCGGAGTGCTGACGGTTGCCACCGGTGAGCCGGCCTTCCCACCATGGGTGATCGATGACGATCCGACCAATCAGGAGGGCTTCGAGGCCGCCGTGGCTTACGCAGTGGCGACCCAACTCGGGTTCACCCCCGAGCAAGTCACCTGGGTCCGGACCGGCTTCGACGAGGCCGTTGCCCCCGGACCAAAGGACTTCGATTTCAATCTGCAGCAGTACTCGATCACCGACGAGCGCGACGAGGTAGTGGACTTCAGCGTTCCCTACTACGTAACCGACCAGGCCCTGGTGGCATTTGCGGATTCGCCGGTGGCAGAGGCCAGCACCGTGGCCGACCTCAAGGGTTTCACCCTCGGGGCTCAGATCGGGACCACGAGCCTCGACTACATCGAAGAGGTCATCGCGCCTGACACGCCACCACCCGCGTATGACACCAACTCCGATGCCAAATCGGCCTTGGACGCCGGCCAGGTCGATGCTCTGGTGTTCGATTTGCCGACGGCTTATTTCATCACGGCTGTGGAGATGCCGGACACGACCATCGTCGGGGTGCTGGAGGCGTCGGAGGCGCAGGCCGATCGGTTCGGGTTGCTCTTCGCCGATGGCAGCCCGCTGGTCGCCTGCGTCAATGGAGCCCTGGAAGCCCTCGAGGCAGACGGGACGCTCGACGCCCTGGCCGAGCAGTGGCTGGCCTCGGAGGGCGAGATCAAGACGATCACGCGCTGACTTGATATCCAACCGGCCAACGGGCCTGCTTCCTTCCTGGCGGCGAAATGCCAGGAAGGAAGGGGCCCGGGTCGTCCTCATCTCCACGCTTTCGACGATCGTCTTCGCAGGCGTCGCGATTTGGGGTGTTCTCTCGTCGGAAACGTGGCCGCGGGTACGAGAGCAGTTCTTCAGTGCTCGTCACTTTCAGGAGGTGTGGCCCGCCGTACTGAGTGGCTTCTGGCTCGACGTGCGGATGTTCGTCGTGGCCGAGGCGCTGATACTGGCCGCCGCCTTGATAGTGGCGGCGGCGAGATCGTTGCGGGGTCCGGTGTTCTTCCCGATCCGGGCCCTGGCGGTTGTCTACGTGGATCTGGTTCGGGGTATCCCGTTGCTCTTGATGATCCTGGTCCTCGGCTTCGGGATTCCGGCCCTGGATATCCCCGGCGTCCCGCGGTCGGCTTTGTTCTGGGGGGTCACCGCGCTGGTCATCAGCTACACGGCTTACACCGCCGAGATCTATCGAGCGGGCATCGAATCCGTCCACGAGAGCCAGCGAATGTCGGCACAATCGCTCGGTCTGACTCAGGTTCAGGCGCTTCGACACGTATTGATTCCGCAAGCTGTTCGCAACGTGGTCCCGGCCTTGCTCAGCAGCTTCGTGAGCCTCCAAAAGGATGTGGCCCTGGTGTTCGTCCTCGGGGTGCGGGAAGGTGTGAGGGAAGCGCAGATCTATAACGCCCGGACCTTCAACTACACGGGTTACATCGCCGCCACTGTCCTGTTTCTTCTCGTCAGCATCCCGGTGGCACGTTTCACCGACTGGTACGGCCAGCGAGTTCGACGACGACGCCAGGCCATGAGCTCGTGACGGAGCCGACCAGCCGCCTCCGGATATCCGGGCTCACCAAGACGTTCGGCGATCTCACGGTGCTCGCCGATGTGAGCCTCGAACTGCAACCGCACGAGGTGGTTTGCCTCATCGGAGCGTCGGGGTCGGGGAAGTCGACATTGTTGAAAGCCGTCAATCTCCTGGTGCCGATCGATCAGGGCGAGATCTTTCTCGACGATGTGGCGATCACGGGCCCCGAGGTCGACGCCAACCAGGTGCGGTCCCGGATGGGCATTGTGTTTCAGTCCTTCAACCTGTTCCCGCACCTCACAATCCTGGACAACATCACGCTCGCTCCCCGGAAGGTGTTGAAGCTGGACCGAGCGGCCGCGGAGGGCCGAGCGATGGAACTGCTCGGGCGCTTTGACCTGCTTGACAAGGTCAAGGACTATCCGGACCGGCTCTCGGGCGGCCAACAGCAGCGGGTCGCCATCATTCGTTCCCTGGCGATGCAGCCGGAGTTGATGCTGCTCGACGAGGTCACTTCGGCTCTCGACCCGGTTCTGGTCGGCGAGGTACTCGAATGCGTCCGGGAGCTCAAAGGTCAGGGCATGACCATGTTGATTGCGACCCACGAGATGGGCTTCGCCCGCAACACCGCCGACCGCGTGGCGTTTCTGCACTCCGGAACCGTGTGGGAACAGGGACCACCTCAGCGAGTTCTGGGTGAACCCGACCGACCCGAAACACAAGAGTTTCTGGGCCGAATT
>DATEEG010000470.1:0-12093 GCA_035281305.1 Acidimicrobiia bacterium
CCGGGTTCCGATCGGTGAACCTGGATCTGATTTTTGGTACCCCGGGCGAAACCCCGGTTAGTTGGAACGAGACGCTTGATCGGGCGGTCGCCCTCGATCCCGATCACGTTTCCTGTTACGCCCTCGCCGTCGAGCCGGGAACCGAGTTGGGCAGAGCTGTGGCGGGGGGAGCACCCGCTCCCGATCCGGACCTTCAGGCCGACTTCTACGAAGCGGCTTGCGACCGACTGGTCGCAGCCGGATTGGTGCGGTACGAAGTCTCCAATTGGGCGCGGCCCGGTCACGCCGTGCGGTACAACCTGGCGGTGTGGGCCCAGGCCGAATACCTGGCCTTCGGCATGGGTGCCCACCGGTTCCGTGAGAGTGCCAGGTCGCACAACCGGCGACTCATCGACGGATATATGGGGTCGATCGAGCGAGGCGAGTCCCCAACCGCGGGCTCCGAGGTCATCGCCGGGTGGCCGGCCGAAGTCGAGCGGGTCTTTCTCGGGATTCGGCGGGTGGCGGGAGTGGCGGCCGGCCAGGCCGGCAGTGCGCTGATGCGCTCCGACGAAGGCCACCGACTAGCCACGGCAGGGGTGATCGAGTCCGTCGGGGGCCGGCTGGTCGTCAGGCGCCCCCTGCTGACCGATCATGTCGCTCGGGCCGTCTTAGCACTCGCACCCCCCTGAGTGCTAAGCGTTGCTGACTGGGAGTGCTAACTTGACCTGGATGTTGGAGGAACGTCGATCGGATGTCCTCCGCGCCCTCGTGGAGGCCCACATACAGACCGGGGAACCGGTCAGCTCGCGCTCGATCCTCGAGCACACCGGGATCGCCTTCTCGGCTGCCACGATTCGCAACGACCTGGCCGCCCTCGAACGTGACGGCTTCGTCATGCAGCCGCATACGTCGGCTGGCCGAGTCCCGACCGCCCGGGCCTATCGCTACTACGTCGACCATCTGGGCAAGGGACGCCTCCACTCGTCGCATCAGGCCCGCATCGCCGGGTTCTTCTCATCGGTCCAGCTGGAACTGTCCAATCTGCTGAGGGCGACTTCCCAGCTGCTGGCGGATGTAACCCATTATCCGGCGGTCGTAATCGGCCCGCGC
This sequence comes from Acidimicrobiia bacterium, assembly GCA_035281305.1. Classification (GTDB taxonomy): domain Bacteria; phylum Actinomycetota; class Acidimicrobiia; order Spongiisociales; family ZC4RG35; genus DATEEG01. Next base: position 1,093 of record DATEEG010000470.1, read on the forward strand.
ACCGCCGGTGAGATCGTCCGGGCCATGCACCTCGTCAATGTCGGCCCGCAGGCGACCATGGTCGTCGCCGTCACCGACCGGGGGCGGGTCATTCAGCAACAGGTCCGCCTCGAACAGGCCATCGGAGCCGACGAGCTCACCGAGGCCGAGCACCTTCTGATGCCGATAGTCGTCGGCCGGGAGCCTGGTGAAGCCGAGGTGCCGATCGACCTCTTCGCGGGTCGCTCGGATGGCGTTCGCCTGATGGGCGAATCCGTGCTTGCGGTACTCGAGAAGGCAGCCAGCGTCAGTGGCGAGGTCCACGTCGGTGGCGCCCGGCAGATGGCAGAGGTGTTCACCAGCCTCGGTTCGGTCCACAGAGTGCTGGAGGTGCTGGAGCGGGAGGCCGAGGTCCTCAATCTGCTCGCCCATGCTTCCGGCGTTTCGATCCGCATCGGAGCGGAGTTGGAAATGCACGACGACGTCGATCTGGCCGTGGTTTCGGCCACTTACGAAGCGGGTGGGTCGGAGGGATCCGTGGGAGTCATCGGGCCCATGCGGATGGACTACAAGACTGCCATCTCGGCCGTCGAGCGGGTCGGCCGCGAGTTGGAAGAGCGGATCGGCTCGTAACCTTACGATTATGGCCAGGGACTATTACGCCGATTTGGGCGTGGCAAGAGATGCCTCGCCCGAGGATATAAAGAGTGCTTTTCGGCGGCTTGCCCGGGAAAGCCATCCGGATGCGAACCCTCACGATCCCGCCGCCGAATCACGATTCCGGCACATCGCCGAGGCGTACGAGGTTCTCTCAAATCCTGAGCGACGGCGCTCCTACGACCGGGGCGAGACGCTCGAATTCAGCGACCTTTTCGCAGGGTTCGGCGGACTCGACGACCTGGTCCGATCGGTATTCGGCGACGGGGGATTCTTCAGCAGTCAGGGTGGCCGGCCCGCCTCCAACCGTGGTCGTGACGTCCTGGTCGGCGTCGAGGTCGACCTGGCTACCGCCGCCTTCGGGGGCGAAACCGAGGTTTCGTTCCGAACGAGGCTGGCTTGTGACACTTGCAGCGGTGAAGGTTCGGCCCCGGGCACCTCGCCCATCACTTGTCCAAGTTGCGGCGGGGCAGGAGCAGTCCGGGTCGCCCGGCGAGGCCTGCTGGGAACCATGATGACGCTCAGCGCCTGCACCACCTGCGCGGGCCATGGAACCATCGTCTCCGAACCTTGTCCGGCTTGTCGCGGGGCCGGTTCGATCACCGGCGACAGCACGGTCCGCGTGGAGATCCCGGCCGGAGTTTCGGACGGCACGCGCCTTCGTCTCTCCGCTCGGGGCGAACATCCCGGCCGTCGCGGGGTGGCGGGCGATCTCCATGTGGAAATCAGGACCAGACCGGTCGCTGACTTCGTTCGCGAGGGCGACAACCTGATCCATCGTCTTCGGCTCGGCATGGCCGAAGCGGCGTTGGGGGTCAAGGTCGAGATCCCGCTTCTGGAAGGCGGCACCGAGCCTCTCGAGATTCCACCGGGCACGCAGCCCGCGACGGTTTTTCGAATTCCTGGCCTCGGCACCGCCCATCTCGGTCGGAGAGGGCGCGGGGACCTGTTGGTCCTCACGGAGGTCCAGATTCCGACCGGTCTTAGCCGGGAGGAGGAAGAAGCACTCCGGATCTTCGCCCAACTTCGCGGCGAGCAGCCGGCGGCGCCGACGGGCAAGCGCCGGCGCAACCGGTAAGTGGGTCACACACCGCACCTTTACCTGCAGCAGCCCTGGGCGCCCACCGCGGTCCCGATTCCAGCCACCGCCGCTCATCATCTGACCAGAGTCCTGCGGCTCGATCCCGGAGCGGCTGTCACCTACACCGATGGCGCCGGCCGCCTCGGTCACGGGCGATTGCTCGACGGCAACGTGGTCCGTGGTGACGAGCAGTCGGTTCCCCCCCCACCGGTAGCCATCACCATCGCCGTGGCGCCACCCCACGACAAGGATCGACTGCGGTTCATGGTGGAGAAACTGGCCGAGCTCGAGGTCCGCCGGCTCGTTTTCCTCAAGACTCGCTTTGGAGCCGGCCGCCTTCCCGACCTTTTCAAGTCGACCGCCTGGGTGGTGGGCGCCCTCGAACAGAGCCGAGGCAATTGGCTCATGGATGTCGCCCCGGGATGGACCGAGGTGGACGACCTCGCCGCCCCCCTTCTGTTGTTCGCCGACCAGGGTGGGCCGGCGCATCCCGGTCCTGCACCGAGGGCGGTGACCGTCGCGATCGGTCCGGAGGGTGGTTGGGGTCCGGGCGAGATTCCCGAAGGAGCCGCCCGACTGGGCCTCGGGCGCACGGTTCTCAGGGTCGAAACGGCCGCAATCGTGGCGGCGGGACTGTTGCGCCACCGGAGCCAGGAATTACAGGACGATCTCTAGTCGGTCTGTTTCCGTTCTTGGGCGTCCGGGCATCGGTCTCTATCTCCTTTTGCCGCCAAAGCGTCGCCAGAAAAGCCGGGGCGCCAAGGAACGTGTGGAGGGACGCCCACATGCCAAAGATCGACCGGTTGGTCCACAACCAGGGCCACCCTCCTTCGCTGATCTCCTCTTCCCGGCCCCCACTGTCTAGTCATTGTGGTTGAAGTTAGGTCGTGGGGCTATGCGGATCGGCCACTCTCCGTGGTAACGTGACTCCCGGGGTAGAAGGGCAAAACGAAATTGGACGATTTTGATCGCGCTTTGGGTGAACGCCTTCGTGCGGCTCGCCGGCGGAGGGGATGGTCGCTGCACGAGGTGGAGCGGTCGTCAAACAACGAATTCAAGTCTTCGGTGCTGGGCGCCTATGAACGGGGTGAACGCTCGATCTCGGTGCAACGTCTGCACCGTCTCGCTCAGATTTACGCCATCGACGTCGCCAACCTGATTCCGTCGGCAGACGAAGTCGACAACAAGGAGACGGTGATCGACCTCGATGCCATGGGCACCGCCGATCCGAGCGTCTCCGAGGCCATCGACCGATTCCTGTCGACGATCCAGTTGCGCAGGAGATCGGCCGACGGTGACCTCACGGTTCGCCAGAGCGATCTCGAGTTCTTGGCAGCTCTGGTCCGCTCCGACCGGGCCACCGTGCGCCGGGCCATAACCGACCCGGAATGACTCGGGGCCTGACCAAGCCTGACTGCCTGTTCTGCAAGGTGGTCGCCGGGGACATTCCATCTGCGAAGGTGATCGAGACCGACGAGGTGCTGGCGTTCCGGGATATCAATCCGGGGGCTCCTCAGCACGTGCTCGTCATTCCCAAGAGTCATGTGGCCGACTCCGTGGCCGATCTCGGCGTCGGTGATGCCGAGACGGCCCGGGTTTGGTCCGCTCTGCTCGATGTGGTGCAGCAGGTCGCGGCGAGTGCGCCGGAGTTCGCCGGCGGCTGGCGCCTTGTCACCAACGTTGGGGAAAACGGCGGTCAGAGTGTGTTTCACCTCCATCTCCACGTCCTGGCTGGCCGGCGATTGACCTGGCCCCCCGGCTGAGCTCGCACGGGGTACCGGTGTCCCTGGCCCCGGCTGCTCGAGGCTTTGGCCGCCGATCTGCCCAACAATGCTTGACGTTCTACGGGCCTTCAACCATTAGTATTTCCTTCTTGTCTCCACCTGCGTGTTTGCGGTGACGCCGGATCTCGTTGAAGAACGCCTGCGTGTCTCCTCGAACCACCTGATGCTCGACCTGCTCGGGCAAGGCGATATCCACCTCAAGGCTGTGGAAAAGTCTTTCCCCCAGGTGGTGATGGTGGCGCGCGGTAATGAAGTGTCGCTGTCAGGTCCCGCGGTCGAGGTCGAGGAAGCCCGCCGCGCCCTCGGCGAACTTCTGCAGCTCGTTCAGGAGGGCCAGACTCTGGACGGCCAGCGGGTCGAACAGATCGTTCAGATGGTGCGGGAGGCAGTCCCCAGCCCGGCCGGAATCCTCTCGGACGGCGTGACCGTCGGGAGAGGCAAACTTGTGCGGCCCAAAACCCACGGGCAACACCGGTACATCCAGGCAATTCGCGACAACACCGTCACCTTCGGGATCGGCCCGGCCGGTACCGGCAAGACCTATCTGGCGATGGCTGCCGCGGTGGAGTCGCTTACCGCAGGAGCGGTCCGACGGATCATCCTCACCCGCCCGGCGGTCGAGGCGGGGGAGAGGTTGGGCTACCTGCCCGGAGACCTGTTCGCCAAGATCGATCCCTACCTGCGCCCGCTCTATGACGCCTTGTGGGACATGCTCGGACCCGAGGAGACGGCCCGCCTGACGGAGCGAGGGACCATCGAAATAGCCCCTCTCGCGTATATGAGGGGTCGCACCCTCAACGATGCTTGCGTGATCCTGGACGAGGCCCAGAACACCTCGCCCGAGCAGATGAAGATGTTCCTGACCCGATTGGGCTTCAATTCCAAGATGGTCATCACGGGAGACGTGACTCAGACCGACCTGCCTGCCCAACGCCCCTCCGGTCTGGAGACGGTCCGGCGGATCCTGAAGACCATACCGGGCGTCTCTTTCATCGACTTGACCAGCAAAGACGTGGTTCGCCATCGGATCGTCGCCGCCATCGTCGACGCTTATGCCCATTTCGACGCGGAAACCCGATGAAGCGCCTCAACGTCGTCCGTTTCTTCATATTCCTGGCGACCGTGGTCGGGGCGTGGGGACTGCTGTCTCTCGGAGGATCCGAGAGCGCCGCCCAACTGGAGGTCGGCCAGGTGGCCGGGCGCGACTACGAGGCCCGGATCTCACGAGATGTCGAGGACACGCTCGCCACCGAACAACTGAGGCAAGAGGCGGCCGATGCCGTTCCCGACGAGGTTCGGCAAGATCCCGATGCCGAGCAGGCCGCCTTCCAGGAGCTCAACGAAGTTCTGGCGGCGGTTGCGGCCGGCGTGATCGATCCCAACGCGATCGCACCAGAGTTCGTTCCACCGGACCAGGTGGCGGCGACGACGGCCACTACCGAGGTCGGGGCCGAGACGGAGCCCACCGCGCCCGTCGAGATGGTGACCCTGACCGGCAGGCTCTACCTGGACGTCGACGGGGACGGGATCCTCACCGAAAACGTCGAGGGACAGCGGTCCGACGCCGGACTGCGATCGGTCAACGTCCATGTGTTCGACGCCAATGGCGTCAACATCGGGACTACCGAGACCGGCAACGACGGTCGCTGGACCACCCAGGTGTTGGCAGGCACCACCACGGTCGTCATCGATCCTTCCGACGTCGACTTTCCGGCGAACCTCACGTTGTCCACTGCCAACGCCCTCCAAACCGTCGAGTGCCTCGAGGCCACCTGCGAAGTGCCCTCCGTCGGATACCGCACGGCTGTGCGGTCCCTCGAAGAACAAGTGGCCGACCTTCAGATCGCCTACCCGGTTCTGCGCCCGGCCACCGTCCAGTTGTTGGCGGCGTACGCCTCCGAAGATGTGGTTCGAGTCGCCCTGGGAGAGCGGCCTGTCCTTCTAACGGTTGGCGAGGCCGCCGGTCTCAAACTCACCGACGTATTCGGCGACCAGGTCACCGTGGCCAACTTGAGCGAGGTTCGCGATCAGGTCTTCACCCAGCCGCCGATCGTCCTCATCGGGGCTTCCCTCCCGGATGAAGCCCGCAACGCCGCCGCCGACCTCGTCGCGACGGTGCTCCTTCCCAACTACGTGTTCGACCAGGCCGCCACCGAACGGGCCCGGGCGGAAGCGAGGGCCGAGATCGAACCGGTTCTGGTCTCGTATCAGGCGCAGCAGCTCATCGCCCAACAGGGTTCGATCCTCGAGCAACTCGACATCGATGCGATTCGCCAGACCGGGGCGCTTTCCGGAGCCGAAGTCGGTGAGTCCGGCGGCCTCCTGGCGGTGTTGGCGGCGATGGTCGCCAGCCTCGGTTTCTACCTCGCTCGCTTCCGTCCCGAGTTCTGGACCCGCCCCCGGATGGCGGCCCTGCTGGGTCTCCTGATCGTTCTGGCGGCCGGAGCGGTTCGACTCACCATCATGATCCAGGACGGAGTCGGCGAGTCTCCCGCCTGGTACGTCCTCCCCGGCGTCGTCTTCGGTTTGATGGCTGCCGTCCTGTTCGATTCCCGGGTTGCCGCCCTCATGGCCCTGGTCATCGCCGTGCTCGCCGCCACCGGCACCAGGGACCCGGGGGTTGCCACCTACGGCCTCCTTTCGACCATGATCCCGGTCGGATTTGTTTCTTCGCTGTCGTCGCGGGGCTCCTATCGCAAGGCGGTCATGGCGTCGGCCGTCGCCGCGGCCGGCATCGCCGCCTCCGTCTCCTGGTTCTTTCACACCAATGCGGACCAGGAGAGCTAGGTTACTGCGGCTCTCTCGGTCGGGCAGTCAGCTGCTTTGGCTCTCGGCGTCTCGCTCCTCACGGCGCTGCTCGGCCTGGCGGCGCTGCAGTTCCTCGAGACCGCATTCGACATTACGACCAGCCTTCGCCTGCTGGAGTTGACGGATCGGAATCACGATGCCCTCGTTCTTCTGCAGGAGAAGGCATTCGGTTCATTCAATCACTCGCTCATGGTGGGGACGCTGGCCGACGCCGCCGCCAGGGCGGTAGGGGCCGATCCCCTCCTGGCACGGGCGGCGGCCTACTACCACGACCTCGGCAAGACTCAGAACCCGACCTACTTCATCGAGAACCAGTTTGGGGCCCAGAACCCTCACGATGACCTCGAGCCGCGGCACTCGGTCGAAATGATCAGACGTCACGTCACCGACGGCATAGATCTGGCCCGCAAATACAAGATCCCGACCCAGGTGGCGGAGGGGATCGTTACCCACCATGGGGACGGGATCATGCGCTACTTCTATGAGAAGGCCCGGCAGGCCGGAGACGAGGAAGTCGATCCCAACGATTTCCGGCACATCGGCCACAAACCGCGGACTGCCGAGATGGCCATCGTCATGCTCGCCGACTCCCTCGAAGCAGCGTGCCGGGCCGTCTTCCGCGACGAGGAACCGACGGCCGACGCGATCGACAAGGTCGTCACCCGGGTCGTCGACGAGAAGGTCAACGACGGTCAGTTGTCCGAGAGTGCCCTCACCCTGGCCCAGTTGACCAAAGCTCGCCGGGCCTTTCTCGAAGCGCTCGTCGGCCACTACCACCAGCGCATCGCCTACCCGAACTTCCCGGGAACTTGAGGCGGTGAAGGTCGACCGATGACCGTCTTGGTGTCCGACGAACATCCCTCGTCCGGGGTGGATCCCGAGCATTTACGCAGCCTCGCCGAGGCCGTGCTATCGGCAGAGGGGTTTCCACCCGAGGCCGAGGTTTCGATCACTCTCGTCGACGATGACGAGATGGCTTCGTGGAATTCGCGCGCCCTCGGGCAGAGCGGACCCACCGATGTCCTGTCGTTCCCGGTCGAAGCCTTTCGACCGGGCAGTGTCCCCGCCTTCGTGCCCGAAGGCCCACCGTTATTGGTCGGCGACGTCGTCATCGCCCCCGACTACATCCGGCGACAGGCCGGGGAGTTGGGCCTGACTATGGACGACGAAATGGCTTTGATGGTCGCTCACGGAGTTCTCCATTTGCTTGGCTATGACCATCAAGACGATGCTGACGCCGAACTGATGGAAGATCGGGAACGAGTCATCCTGGCCAGCCAGGGAAGAACCCGGCGATGATTCTCGGGTTGGCAATATCAGCGGCCGCCCTAGCCCTGGCGGCGGCGTTGCGGGCAGGGCTCACCTCGACGCTGCGGACCCCGAGGGCGGACGCAATTCGGGACGGCGCGGACGGGATCAAAGGTGCGGCGCGCATCGCCAAGCTGCTCGAAGATCGGGACTCGATCCACCCCTCGATCAACGCCGTCCATTCGGTGCTGCTCCTGGCAGCGGCAGTGCCGGCCGCCTGGCTGGTGACCCGCCGGGTGACAGGCGGAGCCCTGGTGATCTCGCTGCTGGCCCTGGTGTTGATGATCTGGCTGGTCGGCGACTACCTGGCCCGGGGCTTCGGACGGGCAAGATCACGAAAGCTGGCCTATCGACTCGCTCCGCTGCTCGTAACCACCGCCCGCTGGGGTCGGGCCGCCAACGAATTCGTGTCGGAGGACGATCCGGGCTCGGAGCCCGACGAAGCCACGCCCGGTGGCAGCGGAGAAGAGGAGGAGGAGCGCGAGTTGATCGACTCGGTCCTCGAATTCACCGACACCATTGTTCGCGAGGTGATGGTTCCTCGCGCAGACATGATCACCGTCGATCGGCACGCCGACGTTGCCTCGCTGGCGGCCTTGACGGCCGAACATGGCTTCTCCCGCTATCCGTTGAGCGACGGCGCCGACGGCGATGTCATCGGAGTGGTCCTGACCAAAGACGTCCTCGGAGCCCACGCCGCCGGGCAGATGGTGAAGGAGGTTGGCGACTTCGCCCGGCCGGCGCTCTTCGTTCCGGAGACCAAGCGAGCCTCCGACCTGCTCCGCGAGATGCAGACCTCCAAGGCACATCTGGCAGTGGTGATAGACGAGTTCGGCGACATCTCGGGTTTGGTTTCGATCGAGGATCTGCTGGAGGAACTGGTTGGTGAGATCACCGATGAGCATGACAACGAGGAGCAGCTCATCTGGGCCAACGAGGACGGTTCATTGATGGTCGACGCCCGCACCGATGTCGCCGAATTGGAGCAACTCCTCGACACCGACCTTCCCGACGATGAGTGGGACACCGTTGGCGGACTGGTGCTGGGTTTGGCCGGCCGGGTCCCGGAGCCGGGTGAAGAGTTTGCGATCAACGGGCTCGTGTTCGAAGTGGTCCGGGTCCAGGGCCGCAGGGTCGCAGAGGTAATCGTTCGTCGGGCCCAGCCGGTTGCGACCGGCGACTGAAGGCGAAATTTGAGGACCGGACTCGTCGCCTTGGTAGGGCGGCCCAACGTCGGTAAATCGACGCTCGTGAATCGTCTGGTCGGTGAAAAGGTCTCGATCACGTCGATCCGGCCGCAGACCACGCGATCGGTGATCCGGGGGGTAGTGAACGCCGGTGATGGATCGTGGCAGATCGTTCTGCTCGACACTCCGGGCCTGCACAAACCGAAGGCGGAACTGGGGAGCCGACTCAATCGCCTCGTTTACGGGAGCCTGGCCGAGGCCGACGTGATCTGCTTCGTGATCGATGCCACGCAAGCAGTCGGGCCCGGGGATCGGCTTATTGCGAAGCGAGTCGCCGAGGCCGGCACTCCGGTTGTTCTGGCTGTCAACAAGATCGACAAGGCTCGGCCTGGCCAGGTGCTACCTCAATTGGTGAAGGCGAGCGATTGGGACTTCGACGCCTACGTGCCGATAAGTGCGCTGGCCGGCGAAGGGACCGACGCACTGCTTGCGGAGTTGAGTTCCCGACTTCCAGAGGGACCGGCCCTCTTTCCCCCCGACATGGCGTCCGATCAATCGGAGCAGACTCTCATCGCTGAGATCATCCGGGAGAAGTTCCTGGGCAGGCTTCGGGATGAACTTCCTCACTCCCTTCATGTTCGATTGACCTCGATGGAAGACGAGGGGAAGGTCGTTCGAATCACCGCCGACCTGTTGGTTGAACGAGACTCGCAGAAGGGCATCGTGATCGGCAAGCATGGCGAGATGCTCGGTGAAGCCGGAAGTGAGGCTCGGGCCGAATTGGAAGCGATGCTTGCGACCAGGCTCCACCTCGAACTCCGGGTCAAAGTTGAGCCCGATTGGCAGCGCCGCCCCGAAATTCTGGACCGGCTCGGCTTCGGGGAATGAGGTCGCGCACTTTCAGGTGCTGCCGTACAGCGCTGCCTCCACGTCGGCGGACGGACGCAGAACGGAATCGAGCGAAGCGCGGCTAACTTCATCGTATGGTTTCCGCCGGTATCGCCCACCGCGTTCGACGACTTCCCCAACTCGTCGCTTCCGATCGCCTGGCCGAAGCCTGTCTGCTTCTAGGAACGTTTATCGATCCCGATCTCGATGGCTTCGACTATCTCGGCCGTCTCGATCGAATGGCCGCCGATGTCAACGGTTCGACCCACCTGGCAATCCGGCGGATCGTTTCGATCAGAGAAGGGATCGGTGGCAACACCGAGGAGTACGACAAGATCGACAACTGCTTCCTGCACAAGGTCCTCGACAGTCGCAGGGGGCTCCCCATCATCGTCTCGGCAATCTGGATCGAGGTCGGTCGTCGAGCGGGCATTGCAATGGAAGGGGTCAGCCTTCCGGGCCACTTCCTGGTCTTCGCCGGGGGACAACTGGTCGACCCTTTCCACTTCGGCGAGGCGATCGGTGCGGATGAAGCGGCCGGATTGGTTGCCGAGTCCATGGGAGGGAAGCCTCGCCTGGAACCGGCCTGGCTTACTCCGGTCGGAACAGCGGTGATCGTCAACCGAATCCTTCTGAATTTGGCCGAGCGATATCGCACCCGGGGGGACGAGAAGAATTTCGCCTGGGTGAAGGCGTGTCAAGAGGCGTTGTAGACGGTGGTCTCAGGGGAGGGCGCGACGGATCTTGACCGAGCGGCTACGCCCACTGGGAGGCCGCAGCTCCTAAGTCGAGATCTTTCTTCGTAATTCCGCCTTCGGAATGGGTGCTCAGTACCAGCAGGACCTTGTTCCAGCGGATATCGATGTCGGGATGATGATCGGCCTTTTCGGCAGCTAATCCCACCCTCGTCACGAACCCCATGGCCTCGTTGAAGTCCTTGAATTTGAACTCCGCTTTGATCGACTCCCCGTCCCGTTTCCAAATCGGGTTGTCGTTCAAGAAAGTCTCGATTGCCTTTTCGGTTGCTAGTGCCATGCGATCCTCTTTCTGGCGTCTGGCGTCTGGTTCCTAGTCCCCAACCGTTCCGTCGACCATCTCTCTGATGATGTCAGCATGGCCGGCGTGGCGGGCCGTTTCTTCGATCATGTGAACGAGGATCCACCGGAGCGACACCATCCGCCCGCGGGTGGCCGGGACCACGTGGTCGAGGTTCGGGTTCGCTGCAACCATATCTCGCGACCGCTGGCACTCGGTTTGATACAAAGCGGTCAGTGACGCGACGGTGTCGTCATCATCGAGGCGAAAGTCG
>DATEEG010000471.1:0-11011 GCA_035281305.1 Acidimicrobiia bacterium
CGGCATCGATGAACTCTCCGGTCAGAAGCATTTCCATTGCTCGCTTCCGACCGATGGCTCGCGAAAGCGGCACCATCGGGGTAGAGCAGAACAAACCGATCTTGACCCCCGGAGTAGCGAAACGGGCTGTGTCGGCGGCGACGGCCAGGTCACAGGACGCCACGAGTTGGCATCCGGCGGCCGTCGCCACGCCGTGCACCCGGGCGATGACCGGCTGGGGGATGGCCTGGACGGCTTCCATCATCTCGGTGCAGGTTTCAAACAGCCGCGTGAGCAGGCCGATGTCGGCGCCGACCATCTCCGAGAGGTCATGGCCCGCCGAGAATGCGGGCCCCTCGGCGGAAATCACCACAACCCGTGAGTCGGTGTCGACCCCCGCCAGGGCCTCGATGATCTCGCCCATCATCCGAAGACTGAGCGGATTCCGATGCCGGGGGCGGTTCAAGATGATCCGGGTGACCGGCCCATCCTGCTTTACGAGGATCTCCTCCATCCCCCCGGAGGTTAGAACCCTCGTTCTGGCGCGACACGATGTGGCCAGGGCACGGTTCTGTCGCGCCAAAAGGAAGGGAACGAGGCGGCCCCCATCCCTTCCTTCGCTGGTCTTCACCCAGCCAGGGCGACTCGACTCAGCCGCGGGCGGCGAGAGCAAGGAGTTCGGCTGCGGCCTCGCGGCCTCGTTCCGAGTCGGGCAGGCCGGCCAGCATCCGGGAAAGCTCGGCGGGCCGCTGGCGCTCGTCGATCAGACGGACGACGGCCGTGGCACCTTCACGTTCGATCACATAGTGAGTCTCGGCGAACGCCGCCACCTGGGGCAGATGGGTCACGCAAAGCACCTGACGCTCCCTGGCCAGAGCAGCCAGTTTTCGCCCCATCGCCAGAGCGGTGCTACCCCCGATGCCCGAGTCGATTTCGTCGAACACGAGCACCGACGCTCCGGCTCCTTGAGTGCCGGCCAGGCGAAGCGACAGCACCAGGCGGGAAAGCTCCCCTCCGCTCGCAACCTTTCCGACTTCCCCCGGTGCAAGCCGGGAGTCCGAGGCGAATAGAAGGCGTACATCATCCCGCCCCCAGGGTCCGAGTTCGCCCTCGCCTATCTCGACGATCAGCAACGGATCGCTCAATCCCAACTCCAGCAGATGCTTGACCGCGGCTTTCGTCAGCTTTGACCCGGCCTTCTTGCGAGCGGTCGTCAGCTGTTCCGCTGCCTCCTCGAGTTCGGCCGCGACCCGGGCAAGATCTGAGTCGATGGTGGCGGCCCGAGCGAGGAGGCCGGCAAGTTCGCCGGCTCGTTCCGCCGCCGACTTGCCAAAGCCGAGCACTTCCTCCAGGTCGGAGCCGTATTTACGCCGCAGATCTCCCAGAAGGGTCAGGCGGGCCTCCACCTGCTCCTGCTGCTCGGGGTCGTCGGCGACCTGTTCGACGGCCAGACGAAGCTGACGGCCGATCTCGGACAGCGACTCCGACGCCATTTCGGCCAGGTCGGCCAATTCGCTCAGCTCGGGATCCAGGCGAAGGGCGCGACGGATGTCGCCGACGGCGCGGCCCAACGCCTCCATTCCTTCTTCCACACCCGCTCGGGCTTCGCTCAGGCGCGCCGTGAGCTCCCCGGCATTGCGCAGTCGGTTGGCTCGCGCCTCCAGTTCCTGGTCGTCGCCCGGAACGAAGCCAGCCTTGGCGATTTCCTCGGCCTGGAATGTGACCAGGTCGAGTTCACGGGCCAGGGCCCGCTGATCGCCACCGAGGCGTTCACGATCGCTCAGGAGACCCTCCCACGTGGCCCGGGCCTTCCGGTAGCGTTCCAAGAGGGCCCGACCGGCGCCGTCGAGGTTGGCGTCGACCATCGCCCTCACTTCGGCCGATCGGGTCAACGACAGCTGGTCGTGCTGGCCGATCATCTCGATTCCATCGAGCGTGGCGGCCAGCGTCCTGGTCGAGGCGATCGAGCCGTCCAGGTAGGCGCGGCTCCGTCCGCCGCGCTGCAATCGACGGATCGCGACCAACTCCTGGTCACCGTCGATGAACCTGCCTTCGACCGAGGCTTCCTCGGCGAACGGTCCCACCAGGTCGGGCCGACCATCGGCTCCTAGAAGGAGCCGCAACGCCCCGAGAAGGAGGGTCTTGCCGGTACCGGTCTCACCCGTGATGACGGTCAGTCCCGCCGTCGGACAGATCGTCGCTTCCTTGATGACTCCAAGATTGCGAACCGCCAATTCGTCGAGCATCAGCTCAATCGGAACTTGCGCTTCACCGTGGCGGAAAAACTGGCGGGGTTGAGCGTGAGAAAACGGGCAAAGCGATTGTCGCAAAAAACGTCGACATGACCACCCTCATTCAACGACCCCGACTCGACACCGTCGATCGAGACCCTCACGGGTCGATCGGCCGTCACACTGATCCTGATCCGGGCGCTGGTCGGCAGAACCAGCGTCCGGTTGAACAGCGAATGGGGAGCGACCGGGGTGAGCATCAGCGCCTCGACCTCGGGATCGACCAGGGGCCCTCCGGCCGAGAAGTTGTAGGCGGTCGAGCCGGTCGAGGTTGCGACGACGAGGCCATCGGCCCGGTAGACCAGGAACGACTCCCCCTCGATCGACACCGCCAGCGACACGAGCCGCTGGCTCTCGATCTTTTCCACGACGACGTCGTTGATGCCCATCGACTCGGTGCCGTCACTGTGGACGGCCCGGATCGTCATGCGACGGCGCTCGATCAGTTGACCCGCTCCGAGAGCGTCAAGAACGACGTCGAGATCCTCTGGTTCGGCATCGGCGAGGAACCCGATAGTGCCGAGGTTGAAGGCCAGGACCGGCACGTCGAGAGCCAGGGCTCTTTGAACCGCTGCCAGCACCGTGCCATCCCCTCCCGAGGCGACGATGACCTCGGGATCTCCAGCTTCGACCTGACGTCCGAGGGCGCGGGCGGTCGCCCCGTCTCCAACGACCGTGTGACCGCGGGCCTCGGCAGCTTCCACCAGGCAGCGGGCGAACTCGGCCGGCTCCGGCCGGCTGGCATGGATGACGATTCCGAGCTTCATGACCTCACGGCTTTCTGGCCCACAACAGGTACTCCTGGTTCCCATGCTCGCCGGTGATCGGCGATTCCGTCACCTCCACGGTATCGAGACCGGAGGCCCCGAAACAGAGCTTGACCTTGTCGACCGCGGTCTGGCGGAGAGCCGCGTCTCTGACGACACCCCGCCCGACGAGGTCCTTGCCTACCTCGAACTGGGGCTTGACGAGGACGATCAGGTCGGCACCCGGCTTCGTCAGCCCTGCCAGAGCCGGAATTACAACACAGAGGGAGACGAACGAAAGGTCGGCCACCACGAGGTCGAACTGGCCTCCAAGGCTGACCGCGGTGGCCCGTCCGATGTCGAGCCCTTCGAAAACCGCGACCCTCCGGTCGCTGCGAAGTTCCGGCCGCAGTTGATCCCGACCTACGTCAACGGCTACGACCCGGGCTGCACTTCTTTGCAGGAGGCAGTCTGTGAACCCGCCGGTGGAGGCCCCGGCATCTAAGACCCTCTTGCCATCGACCTCGATGCGAAATCGGTCGAGGGCATAAGCAAGTTTTTCACCCGCCCGGCTGGCGTATCTCTCAGCGTTGGCCAGTTCGATGGAGGTAGCAGGCGTCACCGGGCTGGCGGGCTTGGGCCGCTCGACTCCGGCTACGGTCACCTTGCCTGCCTCGATGAGGTGCCGGGCCTCCGATCTGCTCCGGACCAGGCCCCTCCTCAGCATCTCCTGGTCGAGACGGACCCGGATCTCGGTCGTCAGATTTCAGGCCCTTCTTCGAGCGCGTCGAGAGCTTTGGCGAGCTCGTCGGCAAGTCTCGAGGCGACTTCGGCGGCGGCCGCCGGGTCAAGGCGTGCGAGTTCTTCCAGTTGCCTGCTCAGATGTTCAAGGTCGGTCGTAGCATCCATCCTGCCATTATCGCCACCTAGACCGAAGGACCAGTGTCTTGCTTCCGATTCGCGACCTGAACCCGAGTGAGCGAACGCCGTTCATCACCCTCTTCATCATCGTTATCTGCGTGGTCACCTTCTTCTTCGTTCAGACCGGTGACGAGCACATTTACCAGGCCGCTTCCATCCCGTGCGAGGTCACAACCGGCGAGCCGCTGTCAGCCGCCGAGATCTTCCAGGAGGCGCCGTGTTCGGAGGGCGACAGCCCTGCGTTTCCCGACAAGAACATCTGGTTTTCCATCCTCGCCTCGATCTTCTTCCACGGCAGCGTCGGACACCTTCTCTCCAATCTGTGGGTGTTGTTCATATTCGGGAACAACGTCGAAGACGCATTCGGCCACCTTCCTTATCTGGCCTTCTACCTCGTGACCGGTCTCTTCGCCTCCGGCGCCCACATCCTCCTGCAGCCCGAATCGACCCTCCCGGTCGTCGGTGCTTCCGGTGCGATCGCCGGGGTGATGGGGGCGTATCTGGTTCTCTTTCCGAAAGCGCGCGTCACCTCCATCATCCCGCCGTTCTTCTTCTGGCCTTTCGCCTTGCCGGCCATGCTCTTCCTCGGGATCTGGTTCTTCTCCCAGTTCCTCCTCGTCGGAGCCGGCTCCAATATCGCCTGGGAAGCCCATGTGGCGGGGTTCCTGTTCGGGGTGGTGGTAGCCCTGATGGCGCGCAGAAGCCTGCGCCGACACAGCACCGCGGTCGAAACCCGGGTCCCCCTCGGCAGGCTCCCCCGCTAGCCAATCAGGGTCCGGGCCACCTCGGCCAGGTCGGCAGCGACAAGGTCCGGGGCAGAATCGAGGTTCTGTCCCGTCGAGACACCGGTCAATACCAGTGCCGAACGCCACCCTGGCTCGGCCGACGCCAGAGCCAGGTCGGTGTCGGGGCGATCACCGACGACCCAAACCGGACCCGGTCCCAGGTTGCGGTGGATGAGCCTTCGCATGGGTGGAAAAGGCTTGCCGGCCACCTCGGCGGGCACTCCAGTGGCTCGTTCCACCGCCGCGACGATCGACCCTGCTCCCGGCCAGAGGCCGTCCTCGGCGGGAAACGTCGGATCGTCGTTGGTTGCGATGAAGCGGGCGCCCCGCATGACCGCCGACGACGCCTCGCGCAGCCAGTCGTAGGTCAGGCCCGTCGCCAGTCCTACCACCACCGCACCGGCTTCGGACCCAACAGAGGTAACCGGTATTCCCTCCGTCTCGAGGGCCATTCTCACTCCCTCCCCGCCCAGGACGAAGGTCAGAGGCCTCGACTCCGCCAGGAGGGCGGCGGCGGCCGCCGCCGACGTGATCACCTGATCAGCCCGGCTCACGTAGCCGGTGATCGACCGAATTCGCTCTGCTACCTCCTCGGGGGAGCGGGCGGAGTTGTTGGTGCAAAAGAGGATCGTCCATCCAGCGGCTTTGAGTGCCGCCAGAGCAGCGGCACTCCCGGGAACGGGATCCCTTCCCCGATACACGACGCCATCGAGGTCACAAACGAGGTTCCCACTCATCCGCGCCCGCCGCCGCGGGTCACGAGGTGCTCAGTTCTCCGAAATGAGCTATCACTCTTTCGATCAGGTCTGTGGTGCGTTCAACCGATCGGACCGAGACTCTCTCGTCGTGGCCATGGAAGAGGGACAGAAACTCTGAGAAGCCGACCCGTTCGTCGAAGAGGCCGACCCCGTACGCCGACGCCCCGCGAACCCGGAAGAAGCGGGCATCGGTGGCTCCCGGCATCAGAATCGGCACCGCCCTCCTCACCGACGTTTCCTCCCACAGGGACTCTTCGATAGCTTGCCAGAGAGGATCGGCCGCCCCCGACATGCTCGCTTCGAAGTCCGACAGGGGGATTATCTCGATCCCGTCGCTGTCGCGACCCATCGCTTTGCGAAGGTGCGAGTCGACGAACGTGCGGTCCATCCCGGGCAGCGCCCTCAGGTCCACCTCGGCCTCGGCTTGATCCGGGATCATGTTGGCCTTCATGCCGGCCTTCAAGGTGTTGGGGCTGACGGTCAGGTGAGTCGCCGAGTGAAAGTAACGAGCCAGCCGGGGGTCCGACACTGCGATCTCGTCGATGGCGGCATCGACCTGGTCGGGGTCGGTAAGGCGCTCGCCGAGGTTGCCGTCCAGCTCCAGGGCCGCCACAAAACGCCGCCATTGATCGGTGATGGCGACCGGAGACGGGGTGGCGAAGAGGCCGGAGAGGGCGGCAACCATCGGTTCGAGGGCATTGTCTGCCTGGTAGGGCCCGGACCCGTGGCCCGGGGTCCCGGTCGAGCGGAGCTTTGACCAGTACGGCCCCTTCTCCCCCGCCACCACGGGATGGAGCGGTCCAGAGGGGGTCGGAATGGCGGGATAAGCGACCTCGGTCAGGACGTAGCCAGCCGCAACCAGTTCGTAGTGCTCATCGACCAGGAACCTGGCTCCCAGCCCACCTGCTGCTTCTTCGTCGGCGACGGCGGCAAAGATCAGATCGCCCGGCGGCTGGGGGTGGTCACCGTTCAAATACTTCTTGAAGACCACCGACATCGCCGCCGTGACGTTCAGCATGTCGACCGCCCCCCGGCCCCACACGAAGCCGTCCGAGATTTCCGCGGCGAAGGGGTCGACCGACCATCCGGACAGGTTCACCGGGACTACATCCAGATGAGGAAGCAGCAGCAAAGCGGGAGCTTGGGGATCTGCCCCGGGGACCCGGTACACCACCGATTGCCTTCCCGGAGAAGGTTCCAGCACCGTCCCCGTTTGCCCGAAGAAGTCCGCCAGTGTCGCTACCGAGCGGTACTCGTGCCCGCTCTCGCGGGTGCCATCGTTGACACACCGATTCCGGATCAGTTCTTGGAGAAGGGGAACGGCAGCGGAGTTGGGTGTGGTCACCGGACCTCCTCTCGCCGGTCGCGAGAGCCGTTCCGCGATCCGCGATCCGCTATCCGCGATCCGCCAGAGCCGGGTTCTAGCGGATCGCGGATCGCGGATCGCGGATCGCGGGGACGGATCACAGACTCTCACCCAAAACATCAAGCAAATCAACCATCGTCGGGGTCAGGGGCAGATGGGCCGCGTCCTCCAACGTCACCCAGGCGACAGTCATCGCGTCGTCGCCCGCCAGCAATTCGCCTCCCTCTAATTCGCACAGGAAGTCGACCAGACAAAAGTGCCAGGCCGGGGGGTCCCCGGGCCCGATACTGTCACCGGCCCAAACGACGCGGCCGGGACGAATCTTCAGGCCGGTCTCCTCGAAGACTTCCCTTCGAACGGCGCCTTTCATCGTCTCTCCCAGGTGGACTTTCCCTCCGGGAACAGCCCATAGTCCTTCCCCGGGAGGTCGGCCCCGCTGGATCAGCAGAATCCTTCCACCGTCGATGACGACGCCCCCGACCCCGCACACCGGCGTCTCAATCATCGGCGTGGTGCATGACGATGAGGCGGGCTGCAAAACCACCAGCCTCGAAGAAGTTCTTGGCCAGGCGATGACCCGGAAGGACGTGGGCATCGAACAAGCGGATTCCCAGGGCCCGGTGCTCGGCCAGGGCCTGATCTCGCATCGTCTCACCAACCCCGATTTCCCGCGCTTCCTGTTCGACGAACACCAGGTGAATCGCCCCGACCCGGGCCCCTCCGGCCTGGGGAAGCAGTTCCTCGATCCGTACCAGGAGCAAACCGACCGGCACCGAGTCGATTGTCCCCAGATAAACGGTGGTGTTGGGATCCTCGAGGGCCCGGCCCAACGAGTCTTCGACCGGTTCGGCCTGACCGTCGGCCAGTGGCCACATCGGATGGAGTGCGACCATTTCCTTTTCCAGCGAGCGGTAGAGGTCGACGAGGACGGGAAGGTCGTCCGCCGAGGCTCGCCGAGATCCAACTTCCATCAGGTTCGGAAGCGTAACCAGGAGGTCCGGCGGCGAAGGCCCCACACCGTGACGAGGCGCATCGCCTCGAAGACGATGTCCAAGCCCATCTTGGAGTAGCCGCGGGCCCGGTCCCGGAACACAATCGGCACCTCTTCCACCTTGAGGCCCTGATCCACGGCCCGCATGGCCATCTCGACCTGGAAGCCGTAGCCGGAGGCCTCAGCCGCCTCGAAAGGGAGGCTCATCAGACCGGGCGCAGTCCAGGCGCGGAAGCCGCCGGTGGCATCCCGAATCGGGATCCCGAGCATGATTCGCGCATAGATGTTTCCGCCCCTGGACAGAAACTTGCGATGCCACGGCCAGTCAGGAGTGTCCCCGCCCGGGACGTATCGCGAACCCAGCCCGAGGTCGGCGCCGGCTTCGACGGCCGCCACCAATCGGGGAATATCGTTCGGGTTGTGGGAGAAGTCGCAATCCATTTGGACGACGACGTCGGCTCCGCCGTCGAGGGCCTGCCGAAAGCCCTGGCCGTAAGCCGGTCCCAGCCCCTGCTTGGAAGGGCGGTGGATCACTTCGAGTCCGGGGGTCGCAGCCGCTAACTCGTCGGCAAGCGAACCGGTTCCGTCGGGAGAGTTGTCGTCTACGACGATCAGCCGGTAGCCATGGAGAAGCACGGCTGCGGCCATGTGGGGCAGGTTCTCACGCTCGTTGTAGGTTGGAACAACGACCGTGACCTGCTCAGGAAGCACAATCGCGACAGATCATCTTCTTACGATTGGCTAGCTGGGCTGTTCGCTTGACCAGGAAGCATGACCGACAGACAAACTCGCCCTCTCTTACGGCATGGGCATCCAGATCCATGGTGAGTTCTTCCCGGCGGATCGCGCGAAGTTCGGCGACTTCGTCGACCAGGATCGACTCCGAAACCTCGTCTTCGAGAAGCTCTAGTTCTTCAGCTTCCAGTTCGTCGAGCGCTTCGTCGGCCTCGGTATCGTCGGCGAACTCGTCATCCTCGTCGTCGACGACGGCGACCTCTTCCTCTACCTCGATCTCGACGGCCTCGAGTTCGACTTCTTCGTCGTCCAGTTCGACGTCCTCGTCATCGATTTCGACCTCATCGACATCATCGGCGTCGAGATCGGCCTCGATCTCTTCGACTGCAACGATCTTCTTTTTTGCCATTGGTACAACCCCTTGAGAGCGGCGGGAGTATAAGCCCATCCCACGGCAGTTCTTTGCGGTTACGGGCGCGATCAGATCTTCAAATCCAACGCGCCGGGGACAACCGAAACGGAAACGGGGGTATTCCCGACCGGGTCGCCGTCGGCTTCGATCGGCCAAATCGGGGTGGTGACTAGTTCGAAACTCCCGGTCGCGTACCGCCTCACAGCCGGATCCGTGAGGTGGACGCCTTTGATGATCTTGGGAACCAGGCGGACGGCGTACGACTTCTTGCAGTCGATCAGTTGCAGATCGAGGCGGCCATCGTTGAGGCTCGAGCGGGGTGCCACGTTCCATCCACCGGCGAAGAACTGCCCGTTGGCGAATATTGCTGCCAATCCCCGCCCGTCGTGGGCCCGGGAAGCCATCTGGACGGCCAGTCGGGCAGCCGGAAAGCCGGGGAGACGGCGAACGAACGCCAGCGGATACCGACCCTTGCCCCATGACCGGGACATGCCATCGGCAGTGACGGCGGCCGCGGCCCCGACCCCGGCCTGGGCAACATTGACGAAGTATCGAACGCCCCATGCCCCGTCCAGGCGACCGACGTCGATCGGATAGACCGCATCTCCGACGAGGTGCCGGGCGGCTTCCTCGAGATTCTGAGGCAGGCCGAAGGTGCGAAGCAGGTCTCCACCGGTACCGCCGGGGAGTACCCCGAGCACCGGTCGGCGAGCCCACTCTCCGTTGAGGATCGCGTTGGCCGCCAGACTGGTCGTCCCGTCGCCCCCGACGACAGCCATGCGCCACTGCCCTCGCGCGGCCGCCGACGCGATCGCCGCGGTCATCTCGGCCGCCGACTCCGGGATTTGCAGGTCGAACTCGACGCCGGTCTCGTTGAGAGCCTTTGTCACCCGCCCCGGATCGATCGCCTTACGCCCCGCATTTAGGTTGACAAGGACAAGCCAGGAGTCGGACATGAGGGAACGCTATCCGCGATCCGTTTTGTCCGCGATCCGCCAGAACCCGCGACACTCTGATGGACGGGTTCTGGCGGATAGCGGATAGCGGACCAAGCGGATCGCGTTCCTCCTCATCCCACTCCCATTGCGGCCACCACTCCCCGATCGACTGCGATCAGGGCCGCCCTGGCTTCGGCTGCCAGCTCAGGTGAGACGTCTCGCAGTTGCTTCAGTAGGTCGACGAGCTGGCGGGAAACCCTGACGAAGTCACCCGGCTGGAGTCGCAGCGAGGGCAGATCGTCGAGCTCCCCACCCTCGGCCCATTCGTAGGCGAGCAGTGCAAAGCCCGGGTCGGGGCGGCGGGTCGGCGGCAATCGGGCCGCCCGTTCCCGCAAGACCAGTTCTTCCCACAGCTTCTCCAGATCGGCCCAGCGATCGGCCAGGGCGGCGGTGGGCCAGACCGGAACCAGGCGTTCGTCGGTGCGAGGCTCGTAGACGAACCCCGAAGCCAGCGCCACCAGCTCGGGAACGCTGAGATTCCAGAACATTCCCCGCTCGAGCGCCTCGGCGAGGAGAAGGTCGAGTTCGTTGTAGATGAACCGAAGCCGGTTCCCCCGGTCGGTGAGGGTCCAGCCGGACAGATAGCCGAAATCCGCCAACAGTTCGATGATCGACTGAAAGTCCTCGACGAGGCCAACTCCGGACTGGCGCAGATCGGCGGTCAGCTGGTCGATCTGATTGCGGGTCCGATGAGCGCGCCGGGCTGCGCGAAGGTGGCTCTCGAGGTCCGGACACCCCGCCACCGGGTGCCCGGGTCGGGGCGCGGAATCGGTTCCCTGACCGGCGGTGGCACGCTTCTGAGCGTGGGTCGCCGCCGGCACTCGCCGCATCAGTCGCAGGGCGTCTTGTTGGAATCGCCTATCGCGTGGGGCGAATGGCTTCGGTAACTCGAGGGTGGCAGCCTTGGCGCTTTGGGGCGGCAGGTCCTTGACGCCGATCGGGACGACCCTCCCGGAGGTGCTCAGTGCGAGCAGCTTCATGCCGCCTCCTTCCCGGCGGATCCTTCTCAGGATGAGGTACCGCCCCTGG
>DATEEG010000472.1:0-2694 GCA_035281305.1 Acidimicrobiia bacterium
TGCTTGCCCGGGGTCAGCGTGCCCACTTTCGATTCGAGACCGTTGGCCCGCGCCCCTTCGATGGTGGCCCAGGCCAGAACGTCCCGGGTCGAGACGGCAGCCTTCCCCTCAGCCGCGGCCAAAGCTCGCTGCAGGCCGAGCACCGAACGCATCTGGTTGAACATGTCGCTGGGGACGTTGGTTTCGACGTCGATGCTCAGCGTGGGAGCGAGGCCGCGGTCGAGGAACTTCTGGATCGGGGGCATTCCGTGGCCCATCATCATTTCGACCGGGGAGGCCAGCGACACCGAGCCCCCGCTGTCGACGATCATCTGAATTTCGGTGTCGTTGAGAGTGGTGCAGTGGATGTAAGTGGTGTCGGGACCCAATAACCCGGCCTCACCCATCTCCTGCACTTTTCGCTCCTGGCCGTAAGTCCCGACGCCCACGTGGGTTGTGATGCGGGCCCCCGTTTCCCGTGCCAGCTTCCAATGGTCACGGGCGACCTCGAAGTCGGTGAACTCCGGCCCCGGAGCCGCCAGTGCCAATGTGAGCATCTGGTCCTTGCTCGAGAAATATTCGGTGGCGGCGCGGACGAACCAGCTTGGCTGACGCTCCTCCCACTTGCCCCACCACGGGAACCCGTAGGCGAAGATCGCCCGGAGGCCGGAGTCCTTGAGGGCCTGGACGACGGCATCGGTATGAGCAGGCGAGGCCTGGATATGCGACCAGTCGAGGAGGGTGGTTATTCCGGCGTTGATGGCGCCGACCGCGCTCACCAGATTCCCCACATACGCATCCTCCGGCCGGTAGGCCGGAGCCAGTTTGTGGAGTATGAATGAGATGTAACTGGTCCGGCCCTCGAGGGGAACATCGGTTCCTATGTTGCGAAGCAACCCTTCCCAGATATGACGGTGGCTGTCGACGAACCCGGGCATGACGATCATTCCCGAAGCATCGATCACTTCACTATCCCCGTTCACCAGCCCTGGCCCTACGGCGACGATCTTGTCGCCGTCGATGAGGACATCACCTTTCGTGAACTCGCCGACGTCCCGATCCAGGCTGAGAATGGTTCCTCCCTGAATCAACTTCTTTCCGGTGGAAACCACAGCGAAGTTGGTCCCGGACGGATAGAAGGACGGAAGCACGGCGGCCTTGGGAGGCCTGCTTCCGATCACAGTTCGCCGGGCGCGCCGATAGTTGCGCTTCACCAACTCTTTGATGTCGCCTACCTGGAAGAGGATGATCCCGATCAGGACCAGGACCCCGATGATCATCAAGCCGTCGTCGGGAGATAGCCCCAGGTAAGGCAGGACGGTGAGGATCAGGGCGAGGAGCAGAGATGCGACCGTGCCGCCGATGAACGTCGCCCGTCCACCGGCCAGCGACGCACCTCCCAGGACGGCTGCCGTGATGCTGTTGAGGGCAAAGGTAGAGCCGATCTGAGCGTTACCGATCGGCGACCGCGCCATGACGAAGAACGCGGCGACCGCCGCCAGGACGCCCGAGAGGAGGAGCGCCCGCACCCGGACCCAGTTGGTTCGGATGCCGCCCCGTTTGGCCGACCGTTCGTCGAACCCGACGGCGCGCAACTGCAGACCCGAACCGGAAGCGTGCAACCAAACATCCAATAGTGCGGCTCCCAGCACCACCAGGATGAAGGCGATGGGAATTGGGCCGATACTCGTCTTGAGCACCGCAACGAGGTCGGCACTGATGATCCCCTGGGCCGTGGGACGCATGGTGAGCGAGATCCCGTCGAGGATGCTCAAGGTCGCCAGCGTGGCGATGATGGAAGGGATCTTGACTCCGCGGACCAGACCAGCATTGACCAGACCGACTACCACGCCCATGAGGAGAATCGCCCCGGAGCCGATGAGGATCCCGGTCGGGCTCGTGTCGGCGCCGATCATGAAAGAGGCCACGACCACGCCGAGACTGATCATCGCCCCCACCGAAAGGTCGATGTACCCGACCAGAAGGGCATGGGTCTGGGCGATGGTGGCCACCATCAGAGGGGTGGCCAGGATCAGGATCTGGGAAACGTTGGTGGCGTTTACGAATCCGGGAAACCGGGTGTCGGTGTACCAGACCAACCCACCGAGGAGCAGGATCTGCAGGGCGACCGGCATCCACAGCCGGACCTTGACGATCTTGCGCCACTTCTGCTTGTCGCGGGCATTGCGCAGCACCCTGCGGACGAGCTGCCTCGAAACGTCGACCAATCCTTCCGGTTGAGGCGTCGTCATGTGGAGTCCGGTCCGGGGGAACGGGTCCCGGCGCTCGAAGCCGAGGCGGCCTTCGGCATCGCCACACCATATGGAGAACGTCCCGCCTTCGAAAGGCCGGGGCCGCGGACGATGGCCTCGGTGATGCGCCGCTCATCGAGTTCGTCTCCAGGGATCTCCTCGATGATGGTGCCCCGGGACATCACCAGCACCCGGTCACAAAGTCCCGACAGCTCGATGGGGTCGCTCGACTTGACGAGGAGCGCCGTGCCGTCGTCGGTTCGGGACCGAAGGGCCTGGTAGATGTCGAATCTCGATCCGACATCCACACCCTGGGTGGGCTCGTAGGCGAGGATGACCGCGGGCTTCCTGAGAAAGGTTCGTGAGACCGAGACCTTTTGCTGGTTGCCACCGGACAGGAACTCGACCGGCTGGTCGAGCCATGGTGTTCGGATATCCAGTTGCTCGACGAGTTCTTGCACTG
>DATEEG010000473.1:0-2663 GCA_035281305.1 Acidimicrobiia bacterium
CGAAGCCTTCTTGGCCGAAGGAGCCTTGCTGGCGACCTTGGCAGTCGCCGTCCGCTTGGCTGGTGACTTCTTCGCCTTGGCAGAAGCCTTCTTGGCAACAGTCTTCTGACTTGCAGCCTTCTTGACCGGCTTCCGGGCAACCGTCTTCTTGGTCTCCATCGTCACACCTGCGGGCGACGCCTCGACCCTGACGGTCGGGAGCTTCTCGGGACGGAAGGAGGCGCGCCACGTGGCGAGCATGTCCTCGAGTTGATCGCGTAGCTTGCTGACCTGGGTGCTGACCTGATCGAAGTCGACCTTCGACGTCAATTCGTCGACCATCTTGGCGTCGGTGATCTTGTTGACCAGCTTCTCGCCTTCGTTGGCCCACAGAGCAACCCGCTTGTTGGCGGTCTTGCCCAGTGTGTCGGCTTCTTTGTTGAGGCTCGACCGAAGCTCGGTTACGGCTTCGGCGACCTTGCGGGCGGCCACCACTGGGGCACCCACCGCGGCGTAGAGAACGTTCTTGGCTGTCATTGGTATCTCCTTCATTCGTGATCTATTCCATTCGAATCTGTATCTGGCACCGTTATTGAACTGATCAAAGTTCGGTAGACATCGAGCAGAACCTGCTTCTGTCTAGGCGAGAGGACCGGGTCGGCCTCGATGGCATCGATGACCGGCATCGGCACCGAACCCCCTTCGATGAGACCGGCCCTCGTGTAGAGGGTCTCGGCCGAGATCGACAGGGCTCGGGAGATCCGTTTCAGAATCTCCGCTGACGGCTTTCGAACTCCTCGTTCGATCTGGCTCAAGTAGGGATTCGAGATCCCCGCTCGATCGGCCAGACGGCGCAAAGAGAGGTTGGCTCGTTCCCGCTGCAAGCGAATGAACACCCCAACTTCGGAGTGCCGTTCGTCGGCATGGCGGCTCTCAGGCTGCCCGTCCGGCGAATGTCCGTCCGGGGAAACCGCCGAATCGGCGCCAGTGGCGGTCCCACCCTGCTTGCTCTCGCTCATAAGTGCAGTATATAGCAAGCAGCTAGCAATTGCAAGCACCCAGCTAGCACCTTGGCAACCGCCCGTCAGGGCGCGGTGCTCAACGCTCCTGATCGGAACGCACCACGCACCACGCATTACGCACTACGCGTCAGGCACCGCTTTTGGGCTTGATCCGATATGAGCAATTCGACGCTCCCTGGACCATGTGAGTGATTCGCTCGACCCGTGCTTCAGGGAGGACGGTCTTGATGAAATCGAGTTCGGTGCCGCAGGCTTGCCCGTAGCGAAGGGCAATTCCGAGTATTGCGCAGTTGTGCTCGACGATCAGGAACGAACCGTCGGGCTCGGCCACTGCCTCAGCTAGATAGCCGTCGCTGTCGAGGATGGTCGTCAACTCTTTGACTTTGCCGGCGAAGTCCTTTCCGGCCAACCGGGTCCGGGCATTCTCGATGCGTCGCTGTCGACGACGACGGAATATCTCGTCGACCAGCTCAGGCTGGGCGTCACCGACATAGTCGAGGAGTTCATTGGTGAGTTCGGCATACGCCCGTGGGTACAGGCCCTCGGCCGCCGGGGTCACGTGATAGAGGTGTCGGGGACGGCCAGGCCCGCTCCGGGCCTCACGAAACCCGACGAGGCCGTCCTTTTGGAGGCCCGACAGTTGCTGGCGGAGCGCCGAAACGGTTAGGCCCATCGAAGACGCGAGCTGATCTGCGCCCTGCTCGCCTCTCTTCTTGAGAAGGTCGAGCACCGCCCGACGAGTCGGCGGCAGGGTTGCCAGGGCCGAGTGAATTCCAGCGGTCACCGGCCCAGATTACCTGACTCGGGCTATTCCATCAGAAAAAACAGGTTAATCTTGTTTTATGATTACGGGCGGCCTAGAGTCCGGTCATGGATGAGCGAACCGCCCGAGTTTGGGTCGATTCACTTGGTCAGGCCTGGTGTACCCGTAATCCCCGCGCCGTCGGTGACCTGTTTGCCGAGCACGCCGTGTATCGCTCCGACCCTTTTCGCCCTGCGCTTGTCGGTCGAACCGCGATCGTCGAGTACTGGGCCGAGGCCACCAGGAGCCAATCCGGTATCTCCGTCAGTTTCGGCGACCCGCTGGTCCAGGGCGATCGGGTGGCTGTCGAGTGGTGGTCGATCTTGAACGAGGACGGGCAGCCGTCCACTGAGGCCGGTGGCCTCTTTCTCGCTTTCGACAACGGACTCTGCACCGAGCTGCGGGAGTATTGGAACGTGACGCCGCAAGCCGTCACCGTTTCGGAAGGATGGGGTCAATGATGGTCGTGTCATCCAGAGTCGCGGTGGTGACCGGAGCGTCGAGAGGTCTCGGGCTGGCACTCACCCGGGCGCTGGTGGCCGACGGATGGTCGGTGATCGTCGACGGCCGCGCCGGCGACGAGCTCATGGCAGCCGTCTCCGGGCTCCCAGGCCCGGGCGAGGCGGTGGCAATACCCGGCGACGTCACCGATCCCGATCATCGTCGAAGCCTTGCACTGGCGGCGACCGGAATCGGCCCCGTGCGATTGATCGTCAACAACGCCTCCTACCTGGGCCCGTCACCGCAGCCGGTTCTCGCTGACTACCCGCTCGACACCCTGCGCCGGGTCTACGAGGTCAACGTGGTCGCTCCGCTGGCCCTGATTCAGGCGTTCCTGCCGCTCATGGCCGAGGCGGAGG
>DATEEG010000474.1:0-7890 GCA_035281305.1 Acidimicrobiia bacterium
TCCTCGACGAGAGCGAGCAACAAATCGCGGACGCTGACGATGCCCAGCAAAACTCCGTCCTCGACGACGGGAAGATGTCGGTAGCCCGATTCGGCCAACCACTCGGCAGCTTCCCAGACGTCGAACTCGGGTGAGAAGATGTCGGGGTCGCGGCTCATGAAGGAAGAAACGGTCATCTGATCCAGGTCGGCGCCGTTGGCCATCGCCCTGACGAGGTCTCGTTCGGTGATGAGGCCTAGCAATTTCATTCCGTCGACTACCCCCAACGAACCGTGACCTCGCTCGTGCATGGCCACGGCAGCATCGCGTAAGGATGTCGCCGGCCCACAAACCCGGGCAGCCGTCCCGACCAGCGCTCGAAGAAGCATGGGAGCACGGTAATGCGCGCTGCGTGGTGCGTGGTGCGTTGAAGAACGGTCTACGTTTCGGGGTCTGCTTGTAAAGATTCGGAACGCGCCACGCCAAACGCACCAAGCACGACAAGAACACGGCCCGGGAGCCGCTTTTCCTCAGATCAGGTCTTGTTCGCGGATCCCAAACGAGGGGTGGCGGAGCCTGCACAAGGCAAGCTTCTCCAACTGGCGAATCCGCTCCCGGGTGAGGTTGAACTCCTCACCGATCTCCTCGAGAGTCCGGGGGACTCCGTCGTAGAATCCGTAACGAAGCGCCAGAATCCTGCCTTCCCGCAACGGCAGGCGCTCGATCGAGCGCCGCAGCGAGTCGGCAACATCGAGTTCTTCGGTCAACTGGACGGGGTCGGCGGCATCTTCGTCTTCGATGAAGTCTCCGAGTTGGGCACCGTCCTCACCGACCGGTTGTTCGAGCGAAACCGTATCGGCGACTCCCAGGGCGAGTTCGACCTTATCGACCGTCACACCGGCCTCTTCGGCGATCTCCTCGGGGCGGGGATCTCGACCGAGCTCGGCCTTCAGGCTCGCCTGGGCCGCCCGTACCGCGGCCAACGTGTCGTGCAGATGGACCGGGATACGAACTGTGCGTGACTTGTCGGCGATGGCACGGGTTATGGCCTGGCGAATCCACCGGGTGGCATAAGTGGAGAACTTGAAACCCTTCCGCCAGTCAAACTTCTCGACCGCGCGGATCAAGCCAAGGTTGCCTTCCTGGATCAAATCCAGGAAATCGATACCCGAGGTGTTTGCGTAGCGGCGGGCATTGGCCACCACGAGGCGCAGGTTGGCCGTGAGGAAGGCGTCCTTGGCCTCGCGGCCCTGGCGCTCCTTGCGGCGGAGCTCGAGCTCCTCCTTCTTCTCCTTGTAATCCCCGCGCCCCAGACGGGCGCCGGCGTCTTCGCCGGTTTCAATCCGCTGGGCCAGCTCGACCTCCTGCTCGGCTGTGAGCAGGTCGTATTCACCGATCGCGGTGAGGTACTGGCTGACGAGGTCGGTGGTGAGCCGGCCTCGTTCGTCGGTCAACTTGCTTTGGAGACGCTCGCGGCGCGCCTTATCTGAAACGCGGTCGCGGGTCGACTCGGCGGTCGTCATGGATATCGAAACCTCCAACGGGCGGTGTGGATCGCCCTCTTCCCTGGGCAAAATCACTATGACACAGAAACAGGTGTTTGTGAACCCCCCAAAATTGACCAACACCGTCGCGGAATTGGTCATTTACAAAGGTAAAACGTCGACTAGGCCGGCCGACATTCCCGTTCTGAAGCAGGCAGGCGGGAGGCGGCAGACAGCGTAAGAAGGGGAGCAGTGGGCGTCTTGCCCGGGCTTCCGACTTCCCCAGTTCCGATTCCGACTTCCGACTTCCGACTTGAAGCTCCGTCTACCGTCTTGGAATGCCCAATCGCCTCTCGGCTTCTACCTCGCCGTACCTGCTCCAGCACGCCGAAAACCCGGTTGACTGGTTCGAATGGGGGGACGAGGCAACCGCCGAGGCCCAACGACGAGACGTGCCCATCCTCGTGTCGGTCGGATACTCAGCCTGCCATTGGTGCCACGTCATGGCCCACGAATCGTTCGAGGATCCGGTCACAGCCTCGGAGATGAACGAACGATTCGTGAACGTGAAGGTGGACCGCGAGGAACGACCTGACGTCGACTCCGTCTACATGGAGGCGGTTCAGGCAATGACAGGCCAGGGTGGATGGCCGATGACCGTGTGGTTGACCCCGGACGGAGAGCCTTTCTTTGCCGGCACCTACTTCCCGAAGGCCGACCGGCCCGGGCTGCCCTCCTTTCGGAGGGTGATGGCAGCCGTCTCTGAGGCTTGGTCGAACCGTCGCGCCGATGTGACCGAACAGGCAGCAAGGATCACCGCTGCCCTCGCCGCCGGGTTCCCGGAGGCAGTCGAGCCGGACGCCGGTATGTTGGCCAAGGCCCACACTGCCCTAACCGGCAATTTCGACCAGGTCAACGGCGGTTTCGGCTCGGCTCCCAAATTCCCTCAGACGCCCACCCTGGAGTTCCTCCTGAGAGCCTGGGACGAGCCCTGGGCCCCCGAGGCCCGCCGGATGTTGAGGCAGACCCTGGTCAACATGCAGCGTGGCGGAATTCACGACCACCTCGGCGGAGGATTCGCTCGGTACTCCGTCGACGAGAGATGGCTGGTTCCCCACTTCGAGAAGATGCTGTACGACAACGCTCAACTCGCCCACGTGTACCTCTGGGCCGGTACCGAATTCAAAGAAGCAGCTTTCGTTCGCACCGCCCGGAGCACCCTCGACTATCTGTTGACGGACCTCGCCCATGGGGAGGGAGGCATCTTCTCGGCCGAGGACGCCGATTCGGAGGGAGAAGAGGGCCGCTTCTACGTGTGGGAGCACGACGAATTCATGAGCGTGGTCGGCGACCCGGGTGAGGTTGCCGCCGCGTATTTCGGCGTCACCGAATCCGGCAACTTCGAAGGTCGCAACATCCTGAACGTCGATCGCTCGATCAACGAGTTGGCCGAACGGTTCGGCACTTCCGTGGATGGAGTCGAGGAGTCGGTCGAAGCCGCCCGCCGGTCCCTCCTGGAGCATCGCAGCAAGCGGATTCGCCCGGCCCTCGACGACAAGGTCGTTGCGGCCTGGAACGGGCTGGCGATCCGGGCGCTGGCCGAGGCCGGGGCCGTGCTCGGGGAGCCTCGTTACGTCGAAGCCGGGCGCCGGGCCGCCAGGTTCGTCCTCGACCGCATGAGTCGGCCCGATGGCGGGTTGTCGCGATCGTGGGCCAAAGGTCGCGCCAGCGATGTGGCCGGGTTTCTGGACGACTACGGGTCGATGGGGATCGGCCTCCTCACCCTCTACGCGGCAACAGGCGAGCCTGATTGGTTCGAAGAGGCATCCAGACTCATTCGGCAGATCCCCGAGCGATTCGGTGATGGAAGCGGCGGCTTGTACTCCAGCGAAACTGCCAGCCTCATCAAGCGCCCTCGCGACCTCATGGACAATCCGGCACCGTCGGGAACGTCTCTGGCCGCCGAGGCGACGCTGCTTCTGTCTCTCTACACCGGCGATCAGGCCCTCAGGACGGATGCAGAGGGATACCTGCGATCGGTTGGATTCCTCATGGACCGGTTTCCCTCGGCCGCCGGCCAGAGCCTGGCTCTCCAAACCAGCCTCCTTCGGGGAACCCGCGAACTGGCGGTGGTGGGGGGCCTCGCTCCGGAGATGGCTGCGGTCTACTGGGCCCGATATCGTCCGCACGTCGTTCTGGCCCGGTCGATGAGCGCCGACACCCCCGCGGTCCCACTCCTGGCGGGCAGGGGGTCGGGAACGCGGACGCTCGCCTATCTGTGCACGGGTTTCGCTTGCCTGGCCCCGGTCGAGACTCCCGAGGCGCTGTCGGCCTTGCTCGAGAGTGTCTGAGCCGCGAACCACACATAGCTGATCCAGATCAGGTCGGCAGTGGCGAGGTGAAGGAGGCGCACCCACAGCGGGCTGGCCAGGGCGATGGTGACCAGCCCCAATCCCATCTGCGTGACACTGAGAATCAACAAAGTACGAACCCGGCCCGGCACGGGGCCTCGCAGCAGTCTGGTGGCGATCGCGGCCGCCGACACGGCGAGGACCGCCAGGGCCGGATGGATCACACGCAGCCTCGTGAGAAAGTGCTCGGTGTCGGTGATTGCCGCCGCCAGACCGGAAGCAATGGACTCCGAGGGGAACAACGTGTCGGCCAGAGCGGTCACCGCCCCGGTGCCGGCGATCGCAGCCAGTGCCAAGCCACCCACCAGGATCCACCGAAACGGTCCCCCGCGGACCACCAGCGATCCGCCCCCTCCCGCGAACCAGGCCGTCAACGCCAAGGCGGCCAACAGAACGAACGTGTTGACCAGGTGGAGGGGAACCGCCACGACCCGGGCGATAGAACTGTCGTCCGCAACCCACTCGTAGAAAACGATCGCCGCCCCGATCAGGGCCTCACCCACGATCGCGACCCCGCCCCAGGCCGCCGCCCGGCGGGCGGGATGACCGGGACCGACCGAGCGCCACACCCGGAGGACGAGCCCACCGACCAGCAAAAGCGCTATGCCGCTGGCGATCCGGTGGGTGAACTCGATCACGGTGGCGCCGCTGAGTTCCGGCAGCAACTCACCCTGACAGGTGGGCCAGGACCGGCCGCAGCCGGCGCCGGAGTGAGTAGCCCGAACCAGGGCTCCCAGGAGGATGGTCAGGACGTTCCAGCCGATCACGATCCAGGCAAACCGGACCAGACGGGTCATGTCCGGAGATTAGGTCGCGGACCGGCGCTCAAATGTCGTCCCATGTCTGGCCTCATATGCTGATGGCTTCATGGAAGTTCACGACGACGTCCTGGGCGCGATCGGCCGAACCCCGCTGGTGCGGCTCGGACGGATCCACCGGCCCGGGAATCTGGTTGCCAAACTCGAGCACACCAATCCGGGCGGCTCCGTCAAGGAGAGGATCGCCGTTTCGATGATCGATGCCGCCGAGCAGGCCGGGCTCCTCCGCCCCGGGGGGACGATCATCGAACCGACCTCGGGCAACACCGGTGTGGGATTGGCGATGGTTGGCGCTGTCCGTGGCTATCGCGTGATCTGCACCGTGCCCGACAAGGTCTCCAGCGAGAAGATCGACCTGTTGCGGGCCTATGGCGCCGAGGTGATCGTCACTCCCACCGAGCTTCTCCCCGAGCACCCTGACTCCTATTACGGGGTGGCGGCGACGATGGCCGCCGAGATCGAGGGTTCCTTCCGGCCCGACCAGTATTCGAACGCGAACAACCCGCTGGCCCACTACCTAACGACCGGGCCTGAGATCTGGCACCAGACCGATGGGACGGTCGACGTCCTCGTGGCGGGGGTCGGGACCGGAGGAACCATCTCGGGATCAGCTCGCTACTTGAAGGAGCAGCGGTCCGACATCGTGGTCGTGGGAGCCGACCCCGAAGGGAGCATCTACACCGCCCCCGGTCCCGAGGCCATCCACCAGTACCTGGTCGAAGGGGTCGGCGAGGACTTCTACCCGGACACGGTCGACCTGTCCCTGATCGATCGCTTCATCATGGTGACCGACGCCGAGTCGTTTGCCATGACCCGCCGGATGGCGAGGGAGGAGGGCATCCTCGTGGGGGGGTCGTGCGGGATGGCGGTCGTGGCCGCCCTTCAGATGGCCCGCGAGCACGCCGACCAACTGGTCGTCGTCATCCTCCCTGACTCGGGCCGGGGTTATCTCTCCAAGATCTTCAACGACGACTGGATGAAAGACCGCGGCTTCCTATAAAACGCGTAGCCTTTGTCCCCCCACCGCTAGGAGGGGGGAAGGTACCGCTGGCTGTCGATAGGCGGCCAGGGGTAGGGGGCACTGGTCAAGCTGTGCTAGATCTCTGCGGACCGGTTTTGCCTTCCCCCTACCTCCCGCCTCGTTCCTCGGCGGCAGGAACCTTCCCCCCGGCCCGCGGCCGAGGGGACAAAACAAGCCTCGCGGATCAGCCCAAACTTCGCCCAACAGGCGGTTCCGGGACTCTCAGAACGTCAAAGGGGCGCCGCGCTCAAAAGCACGACGCCCCTTCGGAGAAGCAACCTCAAAACACTTCAGCCCGTGATCACTGTGATCGCAGGTGCCGTGGGGGGACCTAACCCACAGATTTCGAGGCTCGGTGGTCCGAGTCGGAGTCGCCACCTTCCTTCTTGCGAAGGGAGCGGCGCCCCTTTGCGGCCAATAGGCCGGCGCCGCTCAGCGCTCGGCCACCTCCAGAGTCCCAAAAGCTTTACCCAATGCGGACCACCTCCTTTCTCTGGTTGTCGGGCAGTTTAGGGGGGCCGGGCCCAAAACGAGGGCGGTTTTTGGTCGACGGAAGACCCGCCCGAGGGGCGCACTGACGATCCGCGCGGGCGACCCGGCGTTACGAATGTCATCAACGCCGATCTATGGCTGACCGGCCGACGGAACCAGGTCCAACTGTTCCATGGCGTCCCTCATGTCGACTATTCCGTAGTGCTCGAGGAGACTTCCGTCCTGGTTCACGGCGACGATGTGGATCCCCTCGATGTCAAATGACCGTCCTGTCGCGGGCACGCCCGGGAACAGGCCTCCCGTGTCGGTGCCCGTGTAACGCACCCTGACACCGATGTGCCGTCCATCGGACACAACATCCAGGGTCTCCGCTCGCAGATCGTCGCTTGCCTCCAAGAACCGTTTGAGACGAGCGATCGCCCCGCTCTTGTCGCGTGGAAACCCGGCGGGAGGCGAATCCTCGACGAAGTTCACATTCAGACTGCTCTCTGCGTAGTCGAGATTCCGCTTGTTGAAGGTCTCATCGACGAACCGGCGGCAAGCCTCTTTCAGCTCGTCCGGGGCCCTGCTCATCTCGGTCGGGCCACGGCCCCGAGCTGGCTCAAGAGGCCGGGCACATCGGCCAGCGCCCACATCTCGATGATCCTGCCGTCCTGGCCGTGTCGTGTTATCTGGACCCATCCCATGTCCATCTTCCGACCGTTGGCTGGAATGCCGAACCACGGAAGGCCGCCGGTGTTGGTGCCGCGATCCTGGATGCGGGCGACGACCCGATCCCCGTCGCCGAAAGTGCTCACCACTTCGGTTCTCTTGTCGGGCATGGCTGCATGCCAGCTCTCGTTATTGGATACAAGTCCCTCAACGGACACTTCACTGGAGCCCGGGTTATGACCTTCAAAAACGTTCGCGACCAGCTGATCGAGGTCGGAGTATCGACGATCGTTGAAGGCATCTTCCAAACGCCGCACCACCGCTATGTTGCGTTCGACTGCATCCATCGTCGACCCCGCTATTCATCCGCCGTTTGCGAACAAGGGCCGTCTACGCCGTGTCGAAGTAAGTATCGGGGGACGGCCCGAGATCATCATCGGCTGTCTCCAGGGTGATCCAGATTCGCGGGAAATCCGCCCTTCGCACACCGGCGAAGGCCGTCACCCGGCCTGAGCCGCTGAAGGTGCCGGCCGAGATGTGACGACCGTCGGGGGCGGTCATCCAGATCTCGTAGTACGACCCGGAGGGGGCATCTTCGATTCCCCTGACTTCGAGGACCAGCCGGGTTCCCATGGAAGTCGACCAACCGCGAACAACGGCGGTCGCCTCGGGCACCTCTTCGGTCGCGTTCAGCGTCATCTCCCAGTCGGCGGTCAACGAGCGAGTAGCGAAGAGAGTCCCGGCCAGCGCAATGAGCAGCGCGACCGCGACGCCGGCGAAGAGGACAGTTCGCTGGTGCTCTGGTTGGGCCCTTTGATCGTCATGACCGCGCTCGTCTTGACCGCGAACCGTCTGCAGGATGCGCTCGGACAGATCCGGGGACGGCTCCTCCCACAGGCTATGGCTCGACAGGGTCGATCTCAGTTTGGCCCACATGGGCTGCTCCGAGCGGCAGACCTGGCATGTCGCCAGATGCTGGCGAACTGGTTCGACGTCGGAACCGGAGAGCATGGCCGCACGGGCCTCTTCGCATC
>DATEEG010000475.1:0-5693 GCA_035281305.1 Acidimicrobiia bacterium
GCGATATCCCGAAATCGGGACCGCGCTCGACTACGTCGACGGGTATCAACTGATCGTCGCGACGGTGATGTCCGCCCAGACCACCGACGAAACCGTCAACAAGATCACGCCAATCCTCTTCGAGCGATACCCGACCCCGGCCGATCTGGCGTCCGCCAATCCCGAAGATGTGGAGCGCCTCATCTACTCCTCGGGGTTCTACCGCCAGAAGACGAAGTCGATAATCGCCCTTGCCCGGGGTTTGGTCGAGAGCTTCGACGGAGTGGTTCCCACCACCCTCGAGGAGTTGGTCAAGCTGCCAGGAGTGGGAAGGAAGACCGCCAGTGTGGTTCTGGCGGAGGCGTTCAAATCGCCGGCCATCGCCGTCGACACGCATGTGCAGCGGGTGGCTCGCCGTCTCGATCTGACGGCAAATTCCGATCCCGTCAAGATCGAGCAGGACCTCAAGGATCTCTTTCCTCGCAGGGAATGGGCCGGGATTTCGATGAGGATGATCCAGTTCGGTCGCGATGTGTGCGATGCCCGCAGGCCCCTCTGCGAGTCGTGCGAACTGAACCGCATCTGTCGCTGGCCCGGGAAACGGGTCTAGGCCCTCGGGGTGACCGCCGTCACGAGGCGTCAAATCGACCGGCGCATTTTCGCGCTGGGAATTCCCGCGGTCGGCGCCCTCGCCGCCGATCCACTCCTGTCGCTGGTGGACACCGCGTTCGTGGCCGGACTGGGAGCGTCGGCTCTGGCCGCTCTCGGCGTGACCAGCGCAATCTTCGGATTCGCGTTTGTCCTGTTCAACTTCCTGGCCTACGCAACCACCCCTCTGGTCGCGTCTGCGATGGGCCGGGCGGACCAGGATGGCGCCCGCCAGGTAGTGGGGCGGGCACTGTTTCTGGCTGTCACCCTCGGAGCACTGTCGAGTGCCGTACTCCTGGCCCTGGCCGAACCCCTCGTTCGAGTGATGCAGGCAGGCCCCGACGTCATCGACCCGGCGGTGTCCTATCTCCGGGTCAGGGCCCTGGCCGCCCCCGCCGTTCTCATCGTCACCGCCGGTCACGGTGCGTTCCGGGGCCTGCAGGACACCCGCACGCCGCTGCTGATTGCGGTGCTCGCCAACGTGATCAATGTCGTGCTCGACCCCGTTCTCATCTATGGACTCGATCTCGGTGTCACCGGCGCCGCGGTCGCCTCGGTTGTTGCCCAGTACGCCGCGGCGATCTGGATGTGGCGCAAACTTCGCACCCGCCTCGGCCCGATCCATGCCGGTCTCGGAAGCTCGGCCCACCTCTCGACGCTTCTATCCGCCGGGGGGATCCTGACCATCCGGACGCTACTCCTGGTCCTCACGCTGGCCCTGGGAACCGCCGCGGCCGCTGCGGCCGGCACCCCGGCGCTAGCGGCACATCAGGTAGTCCGGGAGACCTGGTTCCTCACGGCGATGCTGACCGATGGTCTCGCCATTGCCGCCCAGGCTCTGGTGGCCGACCAACTCGGACGCGGGAACGAAGCGACGACCACCGCACTCGATCGCCGCCTGCTGTTCTGGGGGCTCGTGGTCGGGGTGGTGGTTGCAGCCGGGTGGCTCCTCGGCGCCCCGCTTCTGGCCGCGGGTTTCGCCCCCACGAATGAGGTCGGGGGGCTGATCGAGGGGGCCGCCCGCATCGCCGGTCTCCTCGCCCCCGCCGCCGCCATCGTGTGGGTCCTCGACGGGATCGTGATGGGTCGCATGGCGTTCAAGGGCTTGATCGCCTCCACCGGCGCCGGGCTCGGAGCCGGCGGGATCGTCTTCTACCTAACGGGTGCCAACGGCTGGGGCCTCCCCGGGGTGTGGTGGGGGATGTCGGCCATGATCGTTGCGCGGCTTGTGGTCCTACTTGCCCTGGTTCGATAGGACTCCCTTCAACGCTCGGGACACTCTCCTAGTCCTCCAGCGGCTTCCCTTTCGTCTCGGGGAGGAACAGGGTGAGGACCACTGCGACGAGGACGCCGATCCCCAGGACGTCGAGGGTTCCGGTCAGACCGAGGCCTTCGATCAGGAATCGTCCCAGACCAAGTCCGATGGCCGACCCGACGGTGCCGATCCAGTGGAGCGATGCCGCGGCCGTGGCCCTCGACTCGGTCGGGAAGAGCTCGGCCCGATGGGTGCTGGCGGCCGGGACGTAGGCGAAGGAGCCGAAGGAGGACACCACGATCGAGGCGACCAGCATCCAGGTCGCCTCGAAGTGATAGATGCCCAGGCCTCCGGTGAGGACCGCCAGCAGCGCCAGGACGGTTGTAGGCCGCCGGCCCCACGAATCCGAGAGGCGACCCCCGAGAAAGAATCCCACTCCGCCGATCGTCCCGCCCCCCAGAGCGACCAGGATGGCGGTCCCGGTCGACATCCCGAGGTCCCCGACCAGCCGCTCGGTGGTGAAGGCCAGCCCTACGGCCAGGAATGCGCTCGGGAAGAGTCCGGCGACTCCGGCCAGATAGAACCACCGGAGCGAGGTCACTGCCCGCAGGCCCTCGAGCACACTTGTCTTCGGTTCCGCCGATCCGATCAGCGGGCTTTCCTCCAGTCGGCGGAACAGCACCGGCAGGAGCAGCAGTCCAAGCAGGGTCAGGGCGTAGGGCAGTCTCCAATCACGTTCGGCCAGGGGCAGGCCGACGATGGCGATGGCCGCGCCGAAGCTTCCGGCAGCTCCGTAGATCGCCACCCCATAGGCGCGGACGTGGGGGGCCAGGTGCTCGGCCAGCCACACGACGCCGAGTGAGGAGAGGGCCGAGACCGCTATTCGCACCAAACTCTGGGAGACGCCGAACTGCCACGGGGCGGTGGCGAGACCGCTGCCGGCTGTAGCCAGGACGAGGAGGGCGTAGGCCACCAGGAGCGGCCGGCGCCGGCCTTTGCGATCACCCCATATGGAAAGGGCGATCGCTCCCAGGCTGGCCAGCCGTGCCATGGCAAGCAGGGCGCTCATGTCCGCTTCGCTCACGCCGAGACCCTGGCGGGTGAAGGGGAGGCCGGCCGTCGGATGAGCCTGAGCGAATCCCTGCACGACTCCGACAATCCACATGACCAGGGCCACCGCCCGATCGTGGGCAGTGAACCGCTCGAGCGGCAGCAGAGGTCGGAGAAGCTTCAAGGGATACGCGGATTCATGGGGGGCCGGTCCGGGGATAATGGTCGAAACCCGATCGTCGCTGATTCAATGGCCGACTCCGCATTAGCACTCCAGATCCTGATTGCCTTTGGAGGGGGCGTTATCTCGTTCCTCTCTCCCTGTGTGCTGCCCCTGCTGCCGGGATATCTGTCGATGATGTCGGGATACTCAGTCGCTGAAATCGAGGAAGGCGGTGCCAGCACCCGGCGTCTGGTGAAGGTGGTGCTTCTGTTCATCGGGGGCTTTACGGTGGTCTTCGCGGCTTTCGGCGCCACCGCCAGTTCGATCGGGCGATTCCTGGCCGCCAACCTTCCGACCGCCAGCCGTATCGCCGGTGGAGTGGTGGTGGTCTTCGGCCTGCTGATGGTGGCGTTGGCGATCTCACAGCGCGGGCCCCTGGCGGTTCTCAGCCGGGACGCCCGTCCCCAGGTTCGTCCCTCCCGGCTGGGGCCGTGGGCCCCTCCGGTGATGGGGGCCGCTTTCGCCTTCGGGTGGACCCCTTGCATCGGTCCGATTCTGACCGTGGTCTTGACCACCGCCGCGACCAAGGACACGGTCGCCCAGGGCGTGATGTTGCTGGTCGCCTATTCCCTGGGTCTTGGCACTCCTTTCCTGCTCTCGGCTCTGGGGCTTCACAGATTGTTCCTCCGGGCCCGTCCTCACCTCCGTGTCGTCAACATTGCGTCCGGCGTCCTTCTGGCGGCGTTCGGCCTCGTGATGCTCACCGGGAACCTCAGCCGTCTGTCGGCTTTCTTCACCAAACTCATTGTCGACATCCCCTTCCTCGAGAATCTCTCCCAGATCTGATGCCCCAACCGCCGCTCCCGGAATTCCTCGACCTTGCCACCCGCCACTCCGTGGTCCCCGTCTTCACGACCGTGCTGGCCGACCGCGACACGGCGGTGTCGGCTTTCGAGAAGCTTGTCGGTGATGCGCCCGGTTTCCTCCTCGAATCGGTGGAAGGAGGGGAGCGTTGGGCTCAGTGGTCCTTCCTGGGATGGGACCCGCTGTTCACACTGGTCGGCCGCGATGGCACGGTCGAGTCCGAAGTGTCGGTCCCCGGAGGCGATCCGCTGGCAGTCCTCGAAAGCGTGATCGAAATGCACAGCACGCCCGACCTTCCCGGGCTGCCACCACTCCACTCCGGCCTGGTGGGATACCTCGGCTACGACTGCGTGCGCTACATCGAGAAGTTGGACGAGAAGCCGCTCGACGACCGGCGCCTGCCCGAGATGATGTGGCAGGCCGTAGGGGCTCTGGCTGCCTTCGATCGATTCGCCCAAACGGTCACGCTGGTCCGCAACGTGCTGATCGGTGACAACCCCGCCGCCCAGTACGAGGCGGCGGTGGCGGCCCTCGATCGGGATGCGGCCAAGCTGGGCACAGCCCGGTCCTACCGGGTCTCCTCGGTCGAAAGACCGCCGCTGCCCGAGGTCGGTTCGACCATGAGCCAGGCCGAGTTCGAGGCCGCGGTCAGCGAAGCCAAGGAGAGGATCCTGTACGGGGACGCATTCCAGGTAGTCCTGTCCCAGCGTCTCACCGCCCGCACCGACGTCGACCCCTTCGCCGTCTACCGCGCGCTCCGGGTAATCAATCCTTCGCCGTATCTCTTCTTCCTCCGCCATCCCGAGGTGGCGGTGGTGGGCTCCTCCCCGGAGTTGATGACCCGGGTTCGCGACGGGATGGCGTTCTCCCGCCCGATCGCCGGAACCCGTCCCCGGGGTGCTTCGGAGGAAGCCGATCGACGACTGGAGGAAGAACTCCTCGCCGATCCCAAGGAACGGGCCGAGCACGTGATGCTGATCGACCTGGCCCGCAACGACCTCGGCCGGGTGTGCGAGTTCGGGACGGTCCACGTGGATGATCTGATGGTCATCGAGCGTTACTCCCACGTGATGCACATCGTCTCGGGTGTCTCCGGCAAGCTCCGATCCGGCGTGGGACCGGTGGATGTGCTCCGCGCCACGTTCCCCCACGGGACCGTGTCAGGAGCGCCCAAGGTGGCGGCGATGAAGATCATCGACGAACTTGAACCTGTGGCCCGGGGTCCCTACGCCGGTGCGGTCGGGTATATCGACTTTTCCGGAAACGTCGACACGGCCATCTGCCTCCGCACTGTCGTGATGGCAGATCGGCAGGCCTGGGTTCAGGCCGGGGCGGGGATAGTGGCCGACTCGGAGCCCGGGGTCGAGTACCAGGAAACGATGAACAAGGCGGCGGCGGCCCTGCAAGCCGTGGCGATGGCCGAGAATGTCTGATACCCGCAAGATCGAAGGAACCCACGAACTCGTGGTCGTGGAAGGCCCCGACGCCAGGAAGTTCCTCAACGGTCTCCTGAGCCAGGATCTCGACCAGATGCAGCCCGATCGGGCGGCTCGCTCGTTCCTGCTGGGTCCCAAGGGGAAGCTTCGAGCCCTGCTGTGGGTCTACGGCACGGATGGGCGGATCGGGCTGGTGACCGACGCCGGGGTCGGTGACCGGGTGGCCGACGACCTCATCCATTACAAGATTCGGGTAAAAGTCACGATCAATCGCCCCGTCCCGCTGACGGCCGTGATC
>DATEEG010000476.1:0-2387 GCA_035281305.1 Acidimicrobiia bacterium
AACGTCGACGCCGGCCGCCGCAGGTCGATCGGCAAGGACGAATTGCACCGGTTGATGGCGGTTGCCAGAGAGTCGGGGGAGTTCGACCTGCCGAGAGTCGAGGGGAGCGATCACATCACCCCCATCGGCGACACGATCGCGACGGTCATGACCAGGGTCGAGCACGTCGAGAGGCGAGACGGCAAAGTGATCAACGCCACCGATCCGGATGTGTTGACGGCAGCTGAAATGGCAGGCAGGCGTCAGGCTCTCGAGTACGCCCGGTTCCTGGTCGCCCGGGTGCCGGGTTACGAGGATGCCTCGCTGGTCGCGCTCGGAACTCAGATCGGGGTACGAGAAACCAGGAGGGTCTACGGTGACTATCGGGTCACACGTGAGGATGTTGTCGCTGCCCGCCAGTTCGACGATCAGATCGGGTTGTGTGGAGCCCCGATAGAGGACCACCACGGCGGAGCCGGGACCGGCACCACATGGGAATACCTCCCGGACTCCTCGGCGGTTGGGATTCCGCTCGGCAGCCTGATAGTCAGGGACTCCCTCAACACGATCGTGGCGGGTCGTTGCTTCTCGGCGACGCACGATGCCCATGCCTCGATCAGGTCGATGGCGCAATGCATGGCGATGGGCCAAGCTGCTGGAACTCTGGCAGCCAAGGCGGTTCCGTCCGGGGAGGCGAGGAAAGTCGACCCGGCCGACGTGAGGTTGCGACTGGCTGCCGACGGCGCCATTCTCTCGATCGAATGATCCGTCCATGAGTGGCCCAATCCTCGGCAGGCCCATCCCCCGAGGCACTGTCAGGACCGTTTTGGGTGACATCACCCCCGATCAACTCGGGGTGACGTATGTCCATGAGCACCTGATCATCGACTCGCCGATCGTGGCCGAGCGGTTCCCGCACATCTATCTGCCGTCGGTGGACGAGGCGGTGGCCGAAGTCGAAACCTGTCGTGAGGCGGGGGTGGTCACGATGGTCGACGCCATGCCTTATGGCGGCCGGTATCTCGACAAGCTGCGCGAGGTGTCGCGCCGGACCGGGATGCAGATCGTGGCCGCGACCGGACTCCACACCGAGAAGTACTACCCGGATGACACGCCCATCGAGCCCGGGCGATTCTCTGCGGATGTTGCTGCTGGTTGTGGAGTTTTCAAAGCCGCCACCGGTCCGGACATGATGAACCCTCGTGCTTTGCGCCTGTTCGCCGCGATGGCCGAAACCCACAGCGATACCGGAGTGCCGATCATCACTCACTGCGAAGAAGGGCATGGAGCGCTGATCCAAATCGAGACCCTGGCCGGTCTGGGGGTCCCTTTGAGTCGCGTTGTGATCTCCCACACGGACAAAGTGCCGGATCCGGCCTATCACCGCGACATATTGGAAACCGGCGTCAACGTCGAATATGACCAGGCCCTGCGCCAGGCAGGCAGCACGAAAACGACACCGCAGTTGCTGGCAGCCATGATCGATGAGGGTTTCCTGGCTCAGCTCATGCTGGGCACCGACGGTGCTCGCCGCAGCCTGTGGCGAACATTGGGGGGGTCACCAGGACTGGCCTACCTGGCTGCTGAGTTTGCGGACGTGCTGGAAAGTCACGGGGTCACCGAGGAGAGTCGCCGGGCGCTGTTCGTCGACAACCCGGCCCGTTGGCTGGCCCCCGCTACAGACGAGCCGCCGCCGCTTCATCGGCCCAGATGATTGAATTCGGATGCGTCCGCAGCAGGGTCGCCGGGACCCGATCCGTCACTTCGTCGTTGACCACCCGGGCCAAAACGTCGGCCTTGGAGGATCCGGTCACAAGGAGCCAGACCTCCCGGGCGGCCAGGATCTCCATCAGGCCGACGGCCAGACCCCACGTCGGCGGCGGATCCGCTCCGTAGTTGCGGGCCCCCTCCCTGGTCGCCGCGGTGAGCTCGACCACCCTGGTCGGTTGGTCCGCGGTGGAGCCCGGCTCGTTCAGGCCCAGATGCCCGTTCATGCCCAGGCCCAGCACCGCCAGGTCGAGCCCCCCCTCGTTGATCAGATCCCGATACCGCCGGCATTCGACGTCGAGATCAGGGGCATCGACATCGGGAAAATGGAATTCGCCAGCCGCAACTCGATCGAGCAACGCGTTTCGAAGCATCATTTCACACCTACCGCGGTGACCTGCCGGAAGGCCTCCAAACTCGTCAAGCAGGAACACCGTCGAAGTAGCCAGGGCGTCGCCGGGGAGTCGCGCATACACGGGTAGAGGCGTGGCTCCAGTGGCAAGGCATAGGCGAAGGCCGGCGGGCTCGAGGCGGTCAATGAGCTCGGCGGTTACCGCCTCGGCCCAGGAACTGGCAGGTAAGACCTCGACGCGCATAGGCCTATCCGCCTCAGCTGGCGACGATGCGGTCGACGAAGTCGC
>DATEEG010000477.1:0-10733 GCA_035281305.1 Acidimicrobiia bacterium
GATGGATTCCCCATTCCGGCCGGCGAGGTCACGTTCGTGGAGGCCACCGGGGTCCATCGGTGGCAGCCCACCGCAACCAGCCTGGTCTTCGATCGCTGGTCGCCGGGCGAGCACGAGGTGCGGATCGTGTGGGACAGCCTCGCCGGACTCCCCCAACCCGGTGAGTTCACCTGGAGCTTCCGGGTCCAGTGACGGCACCCCGCGCGACTGGTTCCTAGCCCGGGGGTCCGTTCTCGAGGAGCTGGAGGAAGGTTGCTTCGTCGATCGTGGGCACGCCTGCTTCCGCAGCTTTGGTGACCTTGCTGGCGCCGGGATTGGCGCCCGCTATCAGGTAGGACGTTTTCTTGGAGACACCGGATGTGGCCTTGCCACCTAGCGCCACGACGGCCGCCTCGGCCGCTTCCCGGCTCATCGATTCGAGGGTCCCGGTGACCACCACACTGATTCCAGAGAGCAGATCCGATCCGGCTTCGTCGTCGACCGGCTCGTCCTCGAGGGTCACCCCGGCCGATTCCAGCTTCGCCACCAGATCGATGTTGTCAGGGTCGCTCGACCACTGCTTGACCGAAGCGGCGATGACCGGCCCTACTCCTTCGGTGGCTGCAATCTCGTGCTCCGCAGCGTCCATCAATGCCCGCAGGTTGTGATAGCGGCGGGCCAGCACCCTGGCGACCGTGCCCCCGACGTGGCGAATCCCGAGGGCCATGAGGACCCTTGGCAGCTTGCGATGACGGGCGGACTCGATCCCCTTCATCAGATTGCCGACCGAAGTCTCGCCCCAACCCTCGAAACCCATCAGCTGATCGGCCCGGAGCAGGAATATGTCGGCGGGATCGCTGATCAACCCCTCACGCAAAAGAAGGTCGATGGTCTTGTAGCCCAAGCCTTCGATGTCCATTCCCCCTCGCGATGCGAAGTGGAAGAGCCACTCCCGCAGGCGGGACGGGCACCTGTAGCCGCCGGTGCAGCGCGCCACCTTCTCACCCTCGGGGCGGACGATCGGATTGCCACAAAACGGACATGTGGCCGGCATCGACCATTCCAATTCCTGGCCGGTGCGCACCGAAACCACCGGTCCCACCACTTCCGGGATGACGTCTCCTGCTCGACGAACGATGACCTGGTCGCCGACCCGCAGGTCCTTGCGCCGCAACTCGTCTTCGTTGTGGAGGGTGGCAAAAGACACCTTGGCCCCTCCGACGTTGACCGGTTCGAGCAC
Organism: Acidimicrobiia bacterium; assembly: GCA_035281305.1. Taxonomy (GTDB): domain Bacteria; phylum Actinomycetota; class Acidimicrobiia; order Spongiisociales; family ZC4RG35; genus DATEEG01. The sequence continues at coordinate 1,220 of DATEEG010000477.1, forward strand.
TGCGAACGGAGTCGCCGCCCCGGTCCGGCCGATGTTGATCTGAATCTCCTTGAGAGTCGTGATCTGCTCTTCGGGGGGAAACTTGAACGCCACCGCCCAGCGCGGGGCGTGGGCGGTATAGCCCAATTCGGCCTGATCGTCGAGGGAGTCGACCTTGATGACAACGCCGTCAGTTTGATATTCGCGGGAGTGTCGTTCCTTCTCCGCCCGGACGATGTAGTCCTTGACTTCGGTCAGCCCGGGGACCGTGGCCGACGCCGGGTTGACCCTGATGCCGAGAGTGTCGAGGTAGTCCATCTGGGCGGAGTGGGTCTCCAATGTCGGGCCACCCTCGATGACTCCGATCTGGTAGATCCACACTCCGAGATCACGCCCGGCAGTCACGCCGGGATCCTTCTGCCGGACAGAGCCGGCGGCGGCGTTGCGCGGGTTTGAGAACATGCGCAGCCCCGCCTCCGACTGCCGACGATTGAGATCTTCGAACGCGGCGTACGGCATGTACACCTCGCCTCGGACCTCCAGGACCTTGGGCGGTTGCCCGAGCAGTCGCAGCGGGATGGATTTGATCGTCCGCAGATTGACGGTTATGTCCTCGCCGGTGGTTCCGTCCCCGCGGGTGGCAGCCCGGGCCAGGAGGCCGTCCTCATAGGTGACGACGACCGCGAGGCCGTCGATCTTGAGCTCGCAGGAGTACCCGCGGGGAGCACGACCGAGCAGACGAACCATCCGCTGTTCCCACGAATCGAGCTCGTCCGGTGCCTCAACGTTGTCGAGCGAAAACAGGGGACGACGGTGCTGGACCGGCGCGAAGAGATCGCCAATCGGGCCGCCTACCCGCTGGGTCGGGGAGTCCGGGGTGATGAGGAGCGGGTTTTCCTCCTCGAGCCGCACCAGTTCTCGCAGCATCTTGTCGTACTGCGAGTCCGAGATCTCAGGTTGGTCGAGGACGTGGTAGCGGTAACCGTGATATCGGAGCTGCTGACGAAGTTCCTCGATTCGCTCCTCGGTCTCCTGGGTCACTGGCTGTCGGCTTGGCATCGGCGAGATGATGGCATCGTCAAGGGATCGGGAATCGCCTGGTCAGCAATCGGCCATCGCCGATAGGGCGCGGCATATGTGTTGGCCCGAATCAGCCAGCATGCCGAGACGTTCCGTCAAGTAGCCCTTGCCGATCAGTTGAAGATTGTCGAAGGACGCCACCGACGCAACCGGCACCCCTTGATCCGGCCCGATTTGCACTTCGGTCGGGATTGAGCGGATGGTCTTCGTCAATGGCGCGATCAGGATTCGATTCAGGACCGGAATCGCTTCGGACCTGGTGACGATCAGGACCGGCCGGCGTTTGTCTTCCGCCTCCGCCCACCAGACCTCTCCCTGTAGAATCGCCATGCTCCCTACCAGGGCTCTTCGGAGATCATCCGAACTGTCGATTCGTCAGCCCAGGCGGCTTCTTCGTCGGTCGGCGGAATCAACGTGTAACCCCGCACGATGGCGGCGGCGACGCGGGCCCGAACGTGCCGGTCGACCAGCAACTCCAATCCCTGTCGAACGGCGTCCGATCGCGATTCCACTACACCCTCCTCTATGAGCAGGTCGAGAGCTGCCGCAGTGGAATCGTCCACCCTTGTGACGAGTTGCACCATGCCATCAGCATAGCGTTACGCATTTCATAACGCTATGCAGCTTCGATGATGCCGCTCCCAACCACCATTTCGCCGCGATAGAGGGCCGCGGTTTGGCCCGGCGCCACCGCCGTCTGGGCAGTCTCGAAGAACAACGTCCCGTCGTCCCAGAGGGCTTGTACCGCCTCCCCGTGGGCCCGATATTGCACCTCGATCGCTTCCCCGTCGATCAGGGGAGAGTCGACCCACGTGACTTCGCTCAGTCGAACTGCCTCGACCTCCAGGTCGGATCTCTGGCCCAGGACGATCGTCGACGTCTCCGGCCGCACTTCGACCACGTATCGCCGCTCCCCCAGGGCCACCCCCACCCCCCTCCGCTGGCCGATGGTGAAGCCGGCGATGCCCTGATGGGAACCGAGCACCTGGCCGGCCGTGTCGACTATCCGGCCCGGAGCCACGGTGGCGGGCTCGACCTTGCGGAGGAAGTTCCGATAATGGTCCTTGCCGACGAAGCAGATGTCCTGGCTGTCGGGCTTGGCGGCTGTGCGGAGACCGAGGCCTGTGGCGATTTCCCGCGTCCGGGTTTTCTCCAGGGCGCCGACCGGGAACCCGACCCTGGCGAGTTCGCGCTGGCCGAGCATTGCGAGCACGTAGGACTGGTCCTTGCTGCGATCTTGGCCGCGCAGCAGGTGGTACCGACCGTCGACCTGGGTGACCCGGGCGTAATGGCCCGTGACGAGGAGGTCGCACCCGAAGGCGGCGCTCTGTTCCAGCAGCTTCGAGAACTTGACGGTGCGATTGCACTCGACACATGGGTTGGGAGTGCGGCCATGCCGATAGTCGGCCACGAAACGGTCGATCACACCGCTGCGAAAGTGATCTGTGTAATCGAGGACGAAATAAGGAATGTCGAGTTGAGCGGCGACCCGGCGGGCGTCTTCGGAATCGCTGACCGTGCAACAACCGGCAGTTGGAGCCTCCCCCGACGGTCCCTGCCACATCTTGAGGGTGGCCCCTATCACCTCGTGGCCATCCTCCGTCATCAGAGCCGCCGCGACCGACGAATCGACCCCTCCCGACATCGCGACTAGAACTCTCATGACAGGCCCTCGAGAGCCGCGATCACCAGTTCGGCAGCCCGTTCGGCTTCAGCCAGCGTCGAGTTCCACCCGAAAGTGAAGCGCATCGAATGCCGGGCCTGTTCCTTGCTGAAACCCATGGCCACCAGGACGTGGGAGACGTTGGCGGCGCCCGATTGACAGGCCGATCCGGCCGAGGCAGCCACCCCCAGGCGGTCGAGTCGCACGAGCATGGTCTCGTTCTCTACCCCGAGTCGAACGTGGCTGTGCTGGGGAGCGGTCATCGCTTCTGGAACCGACCGCTCGATTCGATCGGAGAGCTTTGCTTCGAAAGCCCGCCGGGCCTCTCCCACCTCGCGCTGGAAGCGATCACGATCGGCGGCGGCGGCGGACATCGCCGCGGTCATGCCGACGACGCCGGCCACGTTGTGGGTGCCGCTGCGACGACCGTACTTCTGGCCACCACCGTGCAGCAACGGCTCGAGATTGACTCCCGACCGGGCGTAGAGCAATCCCACCCCCTGGGGACCACCGAACTTGTGGGCTGCCAGTGACAGGAGATCCACGCCGAGCTCGTCCACCGAAAGGTCCAGCGAAGAGAAGGCCTGGATGGCGTCGGTGTGCACGAGGGTTCGCGGGTTCGCCCGCCTGACCGCCTCGACTATTCGTTCGATGGGCTGGCGGGTCCCGGTTTCGTTGTTGATGGTCATAACGGAAACCACCGCGGTGTGGCGGCCGACGGCAGCCTCGAGTTCGGCCAGGTCGACCACTCCGTGCCGATCGACCCCGAGGACGTCGAGCTTGCTTCCCATCCTCTCGAGGAAGCGCCCGGTTTCGAGGACCGCTTCGTGCTCGGTGGCGACGGTGACAACCCCTCCGCGGCCGGCAAGCGCGGCGCCCTTGAGGGCGAGGTTGTCCGCCTCGGTGCCGCCGCCCGTGAAGATCACCTCGGAGGGTGAGGCTCCCAGCATCCCGGCGGCCTGTTCCCGGGCCTCCTCCAGCGCGTTCTTGACCCGCCGGCTGATGTCGTGGCTGCCGGAGGTGTTCCCGAATCGGTCCCTGAGGAAGGGCTCCATCGCCTCGGCGGCCTGGGGACGGATCGGGGTGGTGGCGGCGTGGTCGAGGTAAATCAAGACCAGAATTGTCGCATGAGAATTGACCGATGCCGTCGGTAACTGTTTCTGTCGACATAAGAGCGCCCCTCGAGGCGGTGTGGCAGGCCGCCGCCGACCTGGCCGCCCACGGCGGCTGGATGGCCGATGTCGAGTCGATCGAGTTCGACTCCGAGGCCCGGCAGGGGCCCGGAACTGTCATGCGGGTGGCCACCAGGGTCGGGCCTTTCCGGACCATCGACATAATGACGGTCACTGCCTGGGAACCCCGGCGCCGGATCTCGGTGGAACATCGGGGCCTGTTCACCGGTCGCGGCGAGTTCGAGCTGTCCCCGGTTGGCGGCGCCACCCGTTTCACCTGGAGCGAGGAGATCGACTTTCCCTGGCGTTTCGGCGGCCCGATCGGGGCCGCCTGCGCCCGCCCCATCCTCACCGGGATCTGGCGAGGCAACCTCCGCCGCCTGAAGGCCCTCCTCGAGACCTAAATCCCCGTTTTGGCGCGACAAAGCCGTGCCCTGGTACGGGATCGGCGCGCCAAAACGAGGGATTGCGGTTCTACCGGCCTTTGAAATCGGCGCTGCGTTTCTCGAGGAACGCCGCCACACCTTCCCGGGCGTCCTCGGTCCAAAAGCTGGCCTCGAACTCGCGCTCTTCGACTGCCATGCCGTCTTCGAGGGGGCGGCCCCAGCCTCCGGCCAAAGCCCGCTTGGCGGCGGTGACGGCTCTGGTTGGCCAGGTGGCCATCTCGGCGGCGGCCCGGAGCGCTTCCTCCAGCAACTGCTCGGTCGGATACACCCGATCGGCCAGTCCGATCGCCATTGCTTCTGCGGCTGCGACCTGGCGCCCGCTGAAGACGATGTCTTTGGCCTTTTGAAAGCCGACGACCCTGGAGAGACGCTGCGTGCCGCCGGCGCCGGGGATCAAGCCCAGCTTGATTTCGGGCTGACCAACCAGGGCGTCTTCGGCCAGGAATCGGAAATCGGCACCGAGGGACAACTCCAGGCCGCCCCCCAGGGCGTAGCCGTGGATCGCGGCGATGGTCGGTTTCTCCAACGCCTCCAGGACCGACACCGTCTCGGCGAGGGTCCGGGCCAGACGCTGTTCCCCGCCCGACTCGTAGACCGCCCGGAAACCCTTGATGTCGGCGCCCGCCGCGAAGTGCGGCTGGCCGGTCACGACCAACGCCCTGAATTGAGGATCGGCCGCCTGCTCGAACGCCGCCTTCAAGTCGGCCGACAATTCCGCCGAGAGGGCGTTGACCGGGGGCCGGTTGAGCCGAACCAGCGCCACCGGCCCTTCTGCTGTGAAATCCACCAGAGACATGCCGGCAGAGTATCAATCGCGTCAGGTAGGCATCACTCGCGTCTCCTCCGGCGCGTGGAGGGCAGGTCGGCCAACTCCGGGGAGCGCCCGGGTTGCAGATGCTTCACCCTGATGCGGGCATCGACGGGCCGGACCCCTTCGCCGGGGGCGAGAACCTTGACCGGATTGAGGTCGAGCTCGACCATTTCGGGGACCAGAGCGACCAGCGCCGACACCCGCAGGAGCGCCTCTTCGAGTGCCTCGAGGTCGCCGAGCGGAAGATTCCGATAACCCTGGAGCAGGCGTGACGTGCGGATCGAGAGAATCATCGACCTCGCCTCGGTGTCGGTCAACGGGTGGATACGGAAAGCGACGTCGTCGAGCAGTTCGACGAGCACGCCGCCCATGCCAAAGACGATCAGCGCCCCGAAGTTGGGGTCCTCGGTCATGCCGATCAAGACCTCGTGGCCCCCGGCCACCATCTCCTGGACCAGGACCGCCTCCGGATCAGGAACCGCGTTCCAGGCCCGGCGAAACCCTTCGGCCACTACCCCGTCTCCTTCGAGGTTGAGAAGGACTCCTCCGACGTCGGATTTGTGGAGGGCCGAAGGAGCCACGACCTTCAGAACCACCGGACCTCCGATCTCGGCGGCGGCCGCCACCGCGCTCTCTTCGTCGGTCACCAACCGGCTGCGGGGCAGAGCCAGGCCTGCAGCCGCCAGCAGCGCCTCGACCTCGGCGGTCTCCAGCCAGCCGCCCGCTTCTCCGAGCCGCTCCACCGCTGGCTCGACGACCCCCCTGATGAGGGTCGTGTCCATGTCGGCAAAGGCGCGCTCCATCCCCGGATCCCGCGAGCGCCATTCGCTATGGCGAACCGCCCGCGACAGCGCCAGGGCGCCGGCTTCCGGGAATCGGAAGGTGGGAATGGTCCGACGCCCGCCGGCGAGGAGTGTCGACGTTCCCTGTTGCATGAAGACCGCCAGCAAAGGCACATCCTCTGAATGGGATTCGGCGGCAGCCCGGATGGCTTCGGCGACGCCGGCCGCTCCACCCACCGTCGTCGGAACGTAAATCACCATCAACGCATCGACCTCGTCGGATTCGATCAACACGGCCAGGCAATGGGCGTACTCATCGGGTCCTCCCGAAGCAATCGTGTCGACCGGATTGCGGGTGGAAGCCTCTGGAGGCAGCTTCTCCGAGAGGCGCTTTCTGGTCGCCTCGGTCAACTCGGGCAAGATGAGTCCTGCCGCCTCGAGGGCATCGGCGGCGAGGATGCCGGGCCCACCGGCGTTGGTGACGATTCCCACCCTGCGGCCTCGCGGGAGCGGCTGATTGGCCAGCAGGGACGCCACCGCGAACATCTCTTCGATCGTGTTGGTGCGGATCACCCCGGCTTGCTCGAAGAGTGCATCGACTGCCACATCGGAACTCGCCAGGGCCCCGGTATGGCTGGTGGCGGCCATACTGCCCGACTTCGAGCGGCCCGACTTCACCGCGATGATCGGCTTGCTCATACCGATGCGGCGGGCGATGCGGCTGAACTTGCGAGGGTTCCCGAACGATTCCAGGTACAGGAGGATGACGTCGGTAGAGGGATCGTCTTCCCAGGCGAGCAGCAAGTCGTTCCCCGAGACGTCGGCCTTGTTGCCCACCGAAACGAACTGGCTGATGCCGATGTTCGACTGACTGGCATAGTCGAGGATGGCGATGCCCAATGCCCCCGACTGCGACGACATCGCGATGTTGCCCTGGGGTGGGTAGACCGGGGCGAAGGTGCCGTTCAGGTTCACCGCCGGCGCCGTATTGAGAAGCCCCATGCAGTTCGGGCCGACCATCCTCATGCCCGCACCTCGCACCAGTGCCAGCAGTTCTGCCTCGAGCTTGGCGCCGGCCTCCCCGGTCTCGGAGAACCCGGCGGTTATGACCGAGATGCCTCGCACCCCCTTTTGAGCGCACTCGGCCACGACGTCCAGAACGGCTTTGGCCGGGACCGCGATGAAGGCGAGGTCGACGACGTCGGGAATGTCGAGCACGCTGGTGTAGGCACGGACCGAATGGACTACGGGCGCAGTCCTGTTGACCGGGAATAACGGGCCTGAGAAACCGGTGGATAGAAGGTTGCCGAACAGGCGAAACCCGATGGATCCCGGAGTGGTCGAGGCACCAATTACGGCGATCGAGCGCGGGAAGAAGATCGGCAACAGGGAAGCCGCTACTGCCCGCTTCTCTCTCATGTCCTCGGCGCTCCGGGCATCGAGGGAATGGTCGACCGGGAAGTCGACTGTGAAGACCCCGTCATCGAGGGTCCTCGACAAGCGGTACCCGGAGTTGCGAAAGACTCTCATCATCTGCAGGTTTTCGGGGAGCACGAACGCCCGGAATGAGTGGACCCCGTTCTGGCGGGCGTAGTTCGTGAGCAGCGCGAGCAGCTCCGAGGCGATCCCTTTCCCTTGATGGGCGTCATCAACGACGAAGGCGACCTCCGCCACCGATGGTTCGTCGCTCATGCGGTCGTAACGGGCTACTCCGACGACGAGACCTCCGTCGACTGCCACAAGAGCCATTCGGTCGTGGTAGTCGACTGTCGAAAAGAACTCCGCCTCACTTCTGTCGAGCGTGTCCTTGACGCGGAAGAATCGGAAGTAGCGGCTCTCCGTGCTGAGCCGCCCGTGAAAGGCAATCAGCTGGTCGGCGTCCTCGGGCCTGATCGGCCGCACCTGGATGACGTCTCCATCGGCCAGCACTGCGTCCAGCTCGTATTCAGCCGGATAACTCGCCATGAGCCCGAAGTTAGTAGCCCGGCTCTTCCCAGCGTCCGACGATCGCCGCCCGAGCCTCCTGCGCCTGAATCACCAGCGCCTCGTCGAGCGGTTGCAGGCTGAACCGGGCGAGTTCATAGATCCCGGTCAGAGCGCTGAGGGCGGCGTTGTCCTCCTCGGCGGCCGCGATCCGCCCGGCCAGTTCGGACGGGGTTTCGGTCCTGGCGATCGGACCCATCCGGAGTCGGGCGGCACCGAGAAAGGCTCGATACTCGCCGGCGATGCGACGCCGGAAGGGATCGGATGGCGACCAACCGGGCGGCGCGGTCGACCCCGGGCGGGATCGACGGCCCCGGGAAGCTTCGCCCGTCGACCGAATCCCGAAGATGGACCGCAACATCCTCCCGAGCTCTCTCAGGAACTCTCCGAGGGCGTGCCAGCTCGCGCGGAGCGCCCGCCACAGCATCGACGAATCCGGCACGCCTCGCTCCGTTACCCGACGCCTGAAGGCGACCAACCCGAAGGCGAAGATCGTGCCGGCGATGAGGAGTAGGAACAGATCGAGCCACTCCGGCGGTGGAGTAACCGGATTCACCGAGCTAGCCGGAGGAGGGGTCAGAGGCGTAGTCGGAGACGTGCCGGATGGGCCCGCCTCCGGTAGGTCGACGCCGAGCAGCCGACCCACCAAACCGGTCATTCCCCGCACGGCGGCGGTGGCGACGGTATGACCGAGGCCGAGGGGAGGACGACCGATCCACCACCACAGAACTGATACGACGGCCCCCGCCGCCACCCCGAGCGCGGCAGCCGTCCGCCACCGCCCCGCGAGATCAGCGTCAATTTGCGATCGATCACGTTTCCACCGAGCCAGAAGGCGCGATCGATTGAGACTGGCCAGCCCACCGAAGCCCACCACCCAGTAGATGAGGAAAGGGACCAACAATCCCGCCTCGATCGGCCTTGGCGCCGCCACCGGAGCGAGGCCCCCGTGACCCGCCACCAGGAAGGCCATGAGCAGCATCCCCACCAGGAATAGCCTGGTGGTGATCCGACCCAGCGCCCCGGACACACCCTCGACAAGGTCGGTCGGCTCGTCGACCGCGTCGATGTCGGTGATCGTGATGGCCCCCACCAGCCAGACCGCGAAAGCGGTGAGCAGGCCCGCCAGCAAGGACGACCCGTCGAGGCGGCCGCCGATCGAGCCAACGGCGAAAATGCCGACCGGGACCAGAGTCACGGCCAGCGTCTCGCCTGCTGCCAACCACCGCAAGCGGCTGGCATCTACCATTCGAAAGCCGGCCTCGACCACCACGGTCGCCGCGGCGACCGCTGCCAGGTACGGGCGGGAAACTCCATCGAAAGGCACGGCCACCGTCCATCCGGAGCAGGCGGCCAGCACCAACAACGACAAGGTCGGGTTCTGCCTCATGGCCGGCAGCTCACTCGGGGCCTCCGAGAGACGCGATCAGGTCGGCGCCGGCCGACACCCTCCAGATCGGGACGCCGGGAACCCGGGGAGAGGTTGCATCGCCGACCAGCAGCACGATCGGCTTCCATCCTCGATGTCGCATCGTCTGCAGAGGCTCGAGCCACCTGCCCTCGATCACACCGGTCACGAGAACGACGCTGGCGCCGAA
>DATEEG010000478.1:0-3152 GCA_035281305.1 Acidimicrobiia bacterium
ACCTTCTGGCGAAAATCGTCGGACCGCACGATCGGCATGCCCATCCAGTAGACGTCTCGACCATCTTCATCGAGTTCGGCCATCAGACCGCCCACTCTCCTGCGGTATTCGGCGATCCAGGTTTCGGACCCGAACTCGTGCCAGGTGCCATCGATCTGGATGGCCTGGGCATCGTTGCCGCCGAAGAAGAGCACGATCACGTCGGGATCCTGAGCTTCCCGGATCTCGCGCAGTCGAACCGGCCAGTCGAGAAAGTCGGGCCGGGTCAGTCCGGAGGAAAACTCGTACAGCACCTCCGTCACCTCGACCAGGCCACCCGCCTCGGCGGTGTTCTCGAGCATCGGACCGAACTGTCCGACCATCGAGTCTCCGCCAATGAACATCCTGAGGGGATCAGTCGCCGTTATCTCACGGCGGGACGGCGCTGTCGTTGTCGTCGTCTCGGGTGTGGCGACCGGGGCGGGGGAAGTCGTCGTGGTGGTCGACGAAGGGCTTGGCTCGGGTGGTCGGCCGAGGGCGGTATCGATGAGGTTGTGAGGAGTATCGAGGCGCAGCGTCCTCGAAAACCAGTCGAAGGGTTGAATCATGGCTATGGCGACATCTCGTTTCCACCCGGCTTCCTGACGTTCGGCGGTTCGGCGGATGTCGGGGGCATTCAGAATCAGACCAATCACCAGAGCGAGGAGGGTCACGGCGATGACCTGGCCCGCCGGCATGGTACGTGGGGAACGTGAGGTCGCCTGCATCAGAACTGGAAGTAGATGAACGGGGCGACACCTTCGGGACCGAGGCTGTCCACGACGAGCAGGAAGCCTCCGAGCACCCCCGCCATCGCCACGGGTCGCAGTTGCGAGAATGCTGATCTGACGCGGAGCCGCAGATCAGCAGGGAGGTACTGGACTCCGATGCCTCCGACGATGAGCGCCATCACCGCGGGGGTCAACGCCGGAGCCGGGCCCCACTCAAAAAGTCGACTGAGGACGGTCCCGGCGGTCGCAAGTGAATCCGAGCGAAATAGGACCCATCCGAAGCAGACGAAGTGAAACACGACCAAACGGCGAAGCCAGAGGCGGGTCGTGGGTTCTCGAGCGGGTAATGCCGCGCGTTCGTTCGACCAGCGCTCCAGGGCCAGGCCGACGCCATGGAGAGCTCCCCAGAGGACGAAAGTCCAGGCCGCTCCATGCCAGAGACCGCCAAGAGTCATCGTGATCATCAGATTCCGATAGGTCGCGGTCCGGCCATTGCGGCTTCCGCCCAGCGGGATGTAGAGATAGTCGCGGAGCCAGCGAGAAAGGGTCATGTGCCATCTCCGCCAGAAGTCCTGGATGGACACGGCGGTGTACGGGTGATTGAAGTTCTGGGGGAAGCGAAAACCCATGAGGAGCGCGCACCCGATTGCGATATCCGTGTACCCGGAAAAGTCTGCGTAGATCTGAACCGCATACCCGTAGATGCCGGCCAGAACCTCGAGGGCAGAGAAGTTCTGCGGCGACGAGAACACAGGGTCGACGAGGGAGGTGGCAAGCGTGTTCGCCACCACCACTTTCTTGAACAACCCCCCTGCGATGAGGAGGAGGCCGGTGCCACCCTCCACTTTGCGGGGGTCGGCGGGTCGATAGAGCTGGGGCAGGAACTCGGATGTCCTGACGATGGGTCCAGCCACAAGCTGGGGGAAGAACGCCACGAAGACCATGAAGTCGAGAAGGGGCACGGTCTCCTGGTGGCGGCGATATACATCGATCGGGTAGGTCATCGCCTGAAAAGTGAAGAACGAGATCCCAACAGGGAGGGTGATCTCGACCAGAGGAAGGGGCAGGTCGATCCCTAACGTTCCGAACAGATTGATGAGGGAGCTGGCAAAAAAGCCGTAGTACTTGAACCAACCAAGAACCCCCAGGCTCAGGACCACTCCCAGGCCGAGGAACCGCTTGCGTCGCTTGGGATCGTCGGTAGCGGAAATCGCTGCGGCTGCCAGATGGTTGACGATGGTCACCCCCGCCATGAGGAAGGCGAACCGCCAGTCCCAGGCCCCATAGAAGAAATAGCTGGCTGCCAGCATGAACCACATCCACTGCTGCCGATGTGGACGCAGGAGCCAGTTGGCGGTCAGAACCACCACAAAGAAGGCGGCGAACTGGATCGTCGGGAAGATCACGGGCGGCGATGCTATCGGTGGAGTTGCCGAACGGTTGGCGGCGGGCGGCGAGCGAGCAAGAGTCCGGCGTCCTGTACCGTTCCGGGGCCATCATGGGTGCCCCGACCGCCACTCCCTCCCGTCCCGTCACACGCCGCCGCAGGCGTCGGCGACTTCGGGTTACCCGTCGCGGCTGGATGGTTTTCACGGTGGGGCCTGCTCTGGCACTGGCAGCAGTGATCTGGCCCCAACCCGCGCCTCCCGAGGTTTCCCTGACCGGGGTCGACGATGGCGAGGTTTACGGGGTCGGCACCGTACCGACGGATCTGACCCTTTCCTTCGACCGGCCGGTTGAGGCAGTGCGAGTCACTCTCAACGGCCGGGCCCTGACGGTCGAAGCCACCGACCGCGATGCCCTGGTTCCCCTCGGCGATCTCGGAGGGGGCGACTACTCGTTGACAGTCGAGGTCGATCGCGGGTCGCTGGCGCCGACCGTGCGTCTGGAGCGGACTTTCAGCGTCGACGCCACTCCCCCATCGGTTGAGATTCTCGAACCGGTCGACCCGGTGCCACCGATCGATCCGATGGTGGTCCGGGTCGCCACCGACGATCCCAGCGCAGCCGCAACGATCAACGGCGTGGCGGTCACGGTGGACGAGGACGGGATGTTCTCCCAGTCCTTCGAGCGCCCGCCCGGGGCACCAATCGTGGTCCGCTTGACCGACCCCTTGGGCAACGTCACCGAATCCACGGTGGTCGTGGTGCTGGCCCTGCCAGGGTCGGAAGGTGGCCCGCCGATCCGGGGAGTTCACGCCAGCGGGTACACCTGGACCACCCCCGTGCTGAAGGACCCGATCATGGAGATGATCGCCGCCGGCCTGATCAACACCGTCGAAATCGACCTCAAAGAGGAGGCGGGGGAGATTTGGTACGACACCGAAGTTCCCCTCGCCCACACCATCGGGGCTGTGACTGAACTTTGGGATCTCGGCGAGGTCGTCGATGAGCTCCATGCCCT
>DATEEG010000479.1:0-2102 GCA_035281305.1 Acidimicrobiia bacterium
GTCGGCCAAGGTCGACAACCTTCTACGAGTCTTGGAGGAGTTCAACGTCGACGGCCCGTACCTGTTGGTGGCGCACGGCACCGGGGTCGTTTCCACCCGCCTCCTCGCAGCAGAAGCCGTCGAAGTCGCTGGCGCCGTACTGGTGGAACCGGTCCCGCCCGGTTTCTTCGAACTGATGCAGTCCGTGCTCCCGCAGGGCGGGCCGGTGACCTTCGAACTGGATGACCCCGCCCCGCTCGGTGATTTCGGCAACGTCCCCCTCGTGGTCATCGGAGACGACCAATCGGCGACGTTCCTGAACGACTCGTTCGATGACAACACCGGAGCCGATCCGGGGACCGGCGCCCGGTTGGCTCAGGCGTGGGCCGACGGACTCGCCTACTACGCGGGCCTGTCGTCGGCGTCGCAGTTGATCACGATCTCGGGAAGCAATCACATGGTGATCTGGGACCGCCCCGACGTCGTGGTCGAAACGGTTTTGGAGGTCCTTGGCGTCGACGCATCATGACGCAGCGTCCTACCGTTCCAGTCAGCCATGCACGTTCGGCAACTGTTCGCCTCGCCCGCCGTGACAATCAGCGATGTCTGGTGCGATCCGGGTCACTTGCCGGTCAGCGACCTGGAGACGGAGGAAGCGTTCGGGGTCAGCTACCCCCGGACCGGCGTCTACGTTCATCGGACCTCGGGCGGCGACGTCGTGGTGGACCCTACGGTGGCGGTTTTTCGCAGCCGGGGAGACGAACATCGCACGACCCATCCGACGGTCGCTGGCGACCGGAACACGGACCTCCAATTTCCCGCTGAAGTGGTCGCACCGATCCTGGACTCCCGGGATCGGTTCCGGGTCGGAGCAATCCCGATCTCGGAAGGGATTGCGGCCCGGCATCGCCGATTGTTGGGAATCATCCGGCGAGGCCCCGCCTCGACGCTGGAGATCGGAGAGGAGGCGTTGGCCCTCGTCGCAAGCACGCACCAATTGCCCCCATTTCCCGAGGTCGCCAGGCAGCACCGGCCAATCGTCGACGAAGCCCGTCAATACCTGGCGTGGCGGTTTCGCGACGATCTCGACCTGGTTGAGATCGCCCGCGCCGTTGGGGTCTCGCCGTTCCATCTCAGCCGCATGTTCAAGCGGGCCACCGGTCGATCGCTCACGGGGTATCGCACCGCTCTTCGCATCCGCTTCGTCATCGATCAACTGACTGACGGTGCCGACGACCTGGGCCGGGTGGCGGTCGAGGCCGGTTTCTACGACCACGCTCACATGACCAATACCGTCCGGCGCCACCTCGGCGACGCCCCCTCCAAGATTCGCATCTGGTTGGCCGGGTAGAAGCGCAAGAATCTACAAGCGCGTCCGGCGAGGTTCCCCGACACTGGACGGGTGCGGTCCTTTCCTCGTTTGTGGGCGGCGTCCACCCTCTCCAATCTCGGAGACGGGGTGGTTATCGCGGCATTTCCGCTCCTCGCCGCCAGCATGTCGGCCTCCCCCCAGGCGGTGGCGGGGATGACGGCCGCCGCCACGGTGCCGTGGCTCCTGTTCGGCCTCCCTGCCGGGGTGATTGTCGATCGTCTGGATCGCATACGACTGATGTGGATCGTTGACCTGCTGAGAGCAGGGGCGGTTGCCGGGTTGGGGGTCCTCGTCGCCAACGGAAACTCGAGCATGGGCCTGCTGTATGCAGTCGTCTTTGTCCTCGGCATGGCAGAAACCCTTTTCGACTCGGCGGCAATGGCGGTGGTGCCGGCCGCGCTGGAGCACGACATTTCGGCCGACGCCAACAGCAGCCTCGAAAGAGCCAACGGCCGCCTCTTCGCGGGCCAGCTCACGGCCAATCAGTTTGTCGGTCCGCCCCTGGGAGCCCTGCTGTTTGGCGTCAGTGCCTCGCTTCCGCCCCTGGTCGATGCCGTCACCTTCTTGATCAGCGCGATCCTCCTGACGGGCATCCGGCTTCCTCGCCGGGAAGCGGTGATCGAGCGGCGGTCACTTCCGGTCGAGTTGCGGGAAGGCCTCGTCTGGTTGTGGCAGAACCAGAACATTCGGGCGCTGGCTATCGGGGCCGGGGTGATCAACCTTGCCCACACCGGGGCGATGGCAGTGCTTG
>DATEEG010000480.1:0-7924 GCA_035281305.1 Acidimicrobiia bacterium
ACTTCAGAAACCCTGAACACCCTGTTCAGCCGGTTTGGCACCGTTGGCTCGGCCAGCGTCGCCGTTGACCGCGACACCGGCCGCTCCCGCGGCTTCGGCTTCGTCGAGATGGACAACGATGACGAGGCTCGCAAAGCCATCGAAGAACTCGACGGCAGCGACATCGATGGTCGTCGCGTCACGGTCAACCAGGCCCGTCCCAAGACCGATCGCCCCCGTGGGCCCGGTGGAGGTGGCGGCCGTCCCGGTGGTGGCGGCGGCGGTGGCGGCGGCTATGGCGGTCGTCCCGGCGGTGGTGGCGGTCGACCTGGCGGTCGTCCAGGAGGCAGCGGAGGCGGTTACGGCAACAGAAACTCCGGTAATCGTTAGTGGCCGATGAAGGCGACTACATCAGGACTACCGGCACTGTCGAATCCCTAGACCGCAACGCGACGTTCATCGTCGAGGTCGAAGGTGGTCTCAAAGTTCGGGCCCGGGCCGCCGGCCGGATGCAGCGAGGACGCAAGATCCGCATCCTTCCCGGTGACCGGGTCGATATCGACATTTCGACATACGACCCCACGATGGGACGCATCGTCTGGCGACATCGCTCGTAGCAACTGATCTTGCCGACCGCAAGAAATTTGACCCGGACCTAAACGGTCCGGGTCACTTTTTTCAGCATGCGCGGTCGGTCGGGGTCGGCCCCTCTGGCCACGGTCAGGTGGTAGGTGAAGATCTGGGCTGCGACGATCGCCGGAATCGGTGTCAACCATTCGGGGAACCCGGGCGGCAACGCGATGAGGTGGTCGGCCGGGCAGTCTTGCCGATCGGAGATCGCGACGACTTTTGCTCCCACTTCCCGGATCTGGGTGAGTAGGTCGGACAGGTCGGCAAACAGGGGACCATCGGTCGCGATCGCCAGCACCGGCAGCCCGGGTTCGACCATGGCGAGGGGCCCGTGTCGAAAGTCGGCCGCCGAAAACGGCTGGGCGACGAGGTACGACAGCTCGGCGATCTTCAAGGCCCACTCATACGCGGTGGACTGGTGGAAGCCACGTCCGATTACCACGCAGCGGTCTTTCTCACTGAGGGTTAGGGCGGCAGGTTTGATCGCCTCAGCCCCGGCCAACACCTGGCCCACCGCCGGCCCCACCAGTCCCAGGGCGTCGGTCATGCTGGTGTCGCCGGATAGCCCGGCCGACAGGGATCCGATCGCCAGCAGTTGGGTCGTGTAAGACTTGGTGGCGGCAATCGCAAGCTCCGGACCCGCCCCGAGGTCGAGGTGACGGTCGGCGAGCCGGGCCATCGGAGACTTCGAATGGTTGGTGATCGCAAGAGTCGGCCGACCCTGGCGTTTTCCCTCCGCCAGCACTGCGAGCAGGTCGGGGGACTCGCCGGACTGCGAAATCCCCGCCACCAGGGAGTGGCGCAGATCAGGCGGGCTGGCATAGGGACCGAACAGCGATGGGGCTGCCAGTGAGACATTGAGTCGGTTGCGGGCTCCCCACAAGTACTGGGCGTAGCGGGCGGCGTTGTCGGATGAGCCCCGCGCTGCCATCACGACATACGAAAAGTCCTCGCCGGACATCCACTGCGATAATGCCTTCGTGGGCTCGGCCTGAGATTGCGCCAGCCGGCCCAGGACCTCCTCCTGAGATTGGATCTCGGCCCAGAGACTCATATCGCCCATCCATCTCGGACGTAAGCAAACTGCCCGCCGACCATCGTTGCCACCACCTCCATCATGTCGTCGAAGAGAACCAGGTCGGCTCGTTGATCGACAGCCAGTCGACCGCGGTCGCTCCGACCGAGGAGGCCGCCAGGCACAGTTGACGCCGCCGCCACCGCTTCCGACGGCGAGCATCCGGCAAATTCCACGAGATTGGCGATCGCCCGATCCATGGTCAAGGTGCTTCCCGCCAGCCTGCCACTCGAATCTGTCGCCTTACCGTGCTTGACGGTGACAGCGGCGTGCCCGAGCCGGTATTCGCCGTCGCCGAGACCGGTCGCCGCTATCGCATCGGTGACGAGTGCCAGTCGGGACGGGCCCAGCCATTTCCAGGCGGCCAGCACCACGGCCGGATCGGAGTGGACCCCGTCGACGATCATCCCGGCGATCGCCGACTTATGCCGTACTACCGCTCCGATCAAACCAGGGGCCCGGTGGTCGAAAGGTTCCATCGCGTTGAAGAGATGGGTGACCGCCGATGCTCCCCACTCGAACCCTGCCTCAGCCTCTCCCAGAGTCGCGGCGGTGTGTCCCGCGGCTACCACCACCCCTTCCCTGGAGAGGGCTCTGATGACGGCCCGGGAACCCGCCAGCTCGGGCGCCATCGTCACCATCGCCACCCCGCCGGCGGGGGTCCACCCTCGTATCAGGTCGAGGGTCGGCAGTCGCAAAAGTCCGGGATCGTGGACGCCGGGGCGTTCAGGCGAGAGCATGGGGCCTTCCAGATGAAGCCCGAGAGGTTCGGCTCCGTGGTAGTCGACCGGTCGTGCCGCCAACGCATCTCGGGCCGCCTCGATCGCCTCCGGGGGGGAAGTGATGATCGTGGGCAGGAACGCCGAGACCCCCTGTTCGGGGAGCCTGGCCCCGGCCCGCCAGATGGACGTCGGATCCGAGGTGAAGTCGAATCCATAGGCTCCGTTTATCTGGATGTCGATGAGGCCGGGAGCGACGATCAGATCGGTAATTTCGATCTGCTGATCGGCGGGATCATCAAACCGGCCGGCATCCAGCGAAGTGATGAGCCCGCCATGGGTCGTGATAGACACCGGCCGCTCGGTGCCGATGATGCGCCCCCCGACGAGCCAGGTCATTCCGGTCCTGTCATGACGCTCTCATCAGGCCATGACCAACCGGGAAAAGACCCGGAATAGCAACCGGGAGGCGACCGCTGATCGGTGCCAACCCGAAAATGGCATCGACCAGCGCCGTCATGGTCGGGGGATGGATCCCGTAAGCCGCCAGGTGGGTAGAGGCCTCCGAATAACCCGCGAGGTCGTATGGAGTCCTGAGAGAGACGGTGATGAGGGACCGGTCCGTGCCTGCCCTTGCGCCCGCCAGAAGGTGGACCAGATGCTTTTGGGCATCGTTGGCATCGATCGTCCCCATAATCACGACATCGTGGCTCGCCGCCGCTGCGACGACAGCCGCGATCTCGCTGTCGGTCGGGGAGTAGCTCACGGTTATCTCGTCTGTGGCATGGTGACGGCGACGGAGCGCGGAGCCGAGACCGGGCGCGACCATCGAGGACGTATCGGCGGGGGTGAGGTCGGTGGGTTGAGGCATCACGGCCAGGATCCTGCTTTCCGACGACACCTTGAGCGGGAGGACATGGTCGTCGTCACGCACCAGCGTGATCGAGCGGGTCGCCAATTCTGCCGCAAGCGCGGCATGTTGGGAGCTACCGATCACAGACGGGTCCGGCTGGGGGAATCCGGCCAACCACGCCATCACCAAATCCAGTCTCGAGGAAGCTCGAGTGGCGATGGGCAGGGTCCCGGCCTGGGCAGGCCCGTAGAGAAGAAGATCACATCCGGCCGAGAGGGGCTCTTCCAGCGACACTCCCTCGAACGCTCCCATGTCGAGGGCGTCGGTGACGATGACCCCGTCGAAGCCCAGTTCATCACGCACCAATCCACGGAGGACGGCCGACGACGCCGACGACGGGAGGTGGCGGCTTCCGGTGATGGCGGGGAGACCGTAGTGGCCGATCATGACGAATCGGGCACCGGCCTCGATACCGGCCCGAAACGGCGCGAACTCGACCCGATTGAGCCGCTCGAGGTCGAGGTCGAGGACCGGAAGCTCGAGATGGGGGTCCACCTGAGCTTCGCCCTTGCCCGGAAAGTGCTTGAGGGTGGCGGCCACCCCCGAGGATTGAAGGCCCTGCACCACCGCGGCGGTGAGCCGGCTGACGGCGGCCGGGTCTTCGCCGAATGATCTGATGCCGAGGGAAGGGTTGTAGGGCCGGCTGGCGATATCGGCCACCGGCGCGTAGTTGAGGTTGATACCAAGCGCCGCCAATTCGAGACCCGTGGCCGCTCCTACTCGCCGGGCGAGGCCTTCGTCCCCGACGGCCCCGAGCGCCATATTGCCCGCGAAGTGAGTGGTGTCGGGTCCGGCGGCGGTCAGCTGACCGCCCTCCTGGTCCACGGCGACGAGGACCAGACGGCCCGCGGCCCGCTGGAGGTCGGACGTCATGCGGCGCGTCTGTTCGGCGTTCTCAATGTTGATCGATCCGTACAAGGTGACGCCCGCGACGCGGGGGTCGGCGATCTGATCGGCGATCCGGCCCTCGACTCTGGTCCCTTCGAACGCGATCAACGCGCAGGCCGCGCCCGGAGACGGACGATCGGTCATGCTCAGCCTTTGACCGAGCCTGCCAGAAGACCTCGCACGAAGAACCGTTGCAGTGAGAGGAAGACGATCAGAGGGACGATCATCGAGATGAAGGCACCGGCGGTCAGGAGATGCCAGGCGGCGCCGCGGCTGCCGACCAATTGCGAAACCCGGGCGGTCAGCACTGCCACATCCGGGTTGGTTCCGAGGAACACCAGCGAGACCAGCAGGTCATTCCACACCCACAAGAACTGAAAGATGGCGAAGGAGGCAAGCGCCGGAAACGACAGCGGAATCACGAGTCGGGTGAAGGCGGTGAACGGGGTGGCGCCGTCGATGTAAGCCGACTCGAAGATGTCCTTGGGGAGCTGGGATATGTAGTTGTAAAGGAGATAGATGGCCAACGGAAGCCCGAAGCCGGTGTGAGCCAGCCAGACTCCGACGAAGGATCCGACGAGGTCGAACTCCCCGTAGATTCGGAGGAGGGGCACCAGGGACATCTGCAGGGGAATCACGAGAAGACCGACGACCATGGCGAACAGAAAGCTGCGGCCCCGGAACTTGGTCCACGCAAATCCGTAAGCCGCGAAGGCAGCCAGTGTTATGGGAATAACGGTGGCGGGAATGGTCACGATGAGGCTGTTGATGAACGCATCGAACAGCCCCTCTGCGGTGAGCACCCGCTCGTAGTTGGCGAGGGTGTATTGGGTGAACTCGAACGGATGGGCGAAGACCGTCCACCAACCGGTGCTGCTCACCGAGCTCTCGGTTCGCAGCGAGCTGATCAGAAGTCCGGCGGTCGGGACCGTCCACGCCACGGCGATGATCAGGACCAGGGCTCTGACGAGCAGCCCGCGCGATTCCCGTTTGCCGGGCGTTCCACCCGACCGCACCGCGGTGTCGGCCGCGGTGCGGCTCGGGAAGGCTTCGGTGGCTTCGGCCGTCATGATCCAATCCCCTGCCTTCTCAAGTTGCGGACGTTGATCACCATGATCGGAACCACGGCCAGGAAGAGAATCACGGAAAGCGCGGTGGCGAAGCCGAAGTTACGGAATCGGAACATCTCGTTGAACATACGGTTGGCGATCACGTCGGTGTCGAAGTTGCCATTCGTCGTGACGTAGACGATGTCGAAGACCTTGAGGACGGCGATTGCGATCGTTGTGAAAACGGTGATCATCGAACCCCGGATCGAGGGCATCACGACCCTCGTGAAGATCGCCAGCTCACCGGCCCCGTCGATCCGGGCCGCCTCGATCATTTCGGTGGGGACGCCTTTGATGGCGGCCGAGAGGATCACCATTGCGAAACCGGCCTGGAGCCAGATCATGACCACGATCAGTGCCAGGGTGTTGGTGGGGATTTGCTGCAGCCACGGAATGGGCTCTCCGCCCAAGGCCGTGACGATGGCATTGAGGAACCCGATCTGAGGGGTGCCGGGAGGCCGCCATTCGTAAACGAACCGCCAGATGACGGCGGCGCCCGCCCCCGAGATGCAGAGGGGAAGGAAGATGAAGACCTTGGCCAGCGCCTCCCTCTTGATCCGGTCGACCAGGGCGGCGAAGGTCAATCCGATGAAAAGGGCCCCGGCCGGGGCGAGGATCAGCCAAATCGCGTTGTTGCGCAGGGCGAGCTGCAATTTCGGATCGGAGAAAGCCTGGGCATAGTTGAAGAACAGGCCCTCGCCCTCCGGTACCTCGGTGAAACTCTGGATGATGGTCCCGACCGCGGGGAACACCAGATAGAGGGAAACCACCGCAATCGCCGGTAGTACGAACACGAAGGGGCGGATGGCAGTTGTAGCTCTGGCAGGGAGATGTTCGACCAGCGAGTTCACGACGATGAACAAGGCCCAGATCCCGACGACTCCGAGAGCGATTGCAACCAGCGCCTGGATCAGCTTGCCGGTGAACGGGCCGAGGCCCGAGAGAGCCGTTTCCGATCTCAGCAGGCGCAAACCCAACCAGATGAGGATCACCACGCCCGCGGCCACGACGAGATCGCGAACCACCGCCACGGCGCTGGTCTTCTGCTGTACCCGAGGTTCCAATGCCTCTGACACGAAACTCCTAAGTGGCCAACGGAGGCCCGCTACCTAAAAGTAAGGTCCCCGGCGTTTCCACCGGGGACCTTACCGTTCAGTGGCTCAGCCTGTCGGCCAGCCATCCTCGATCGATTGGAATATCTCCTCGGTGCCTTCACCGTTGGCGGCAACCCAGTCGACCATACCGGTCCAGAACGAGCCTGCTCCAACTTCGGCGGGCATCAGGTCGGATGCGTCGAAGCCAAAAGAGTCGGCGTTGTTGAGGATCGGCACCAGTTCGGTGTTCGGGTACGACGTGTACCAGTCGGTCGGAACCGTGGTATTCGGGCTGATGAAGCCGCCGAGTTCAATCCAGGCCTGAGCCCCTTGCGGGGTGGCCAGGTACTCGAGCAGGGCCCGCGCCTCGGGGCGATCGCCGTCCGTGAACATCACGAACATGTCGCCTGCGCCCAGCACCGGGTTACCGGCCGCCGGGTCGATCCCGGGCAGGTAGAAGAACGAGCTGGCCTCACCAGGTGGGTTGGCCCACTGGCTGCGGTCGGCGACGTCGCGGTTTCCGGGCCAGAACTCTGGGATCCACGAAGCTTGCTTCTGGAACCAGCACTGGGGACCGGCCGGATCGAACATCGGGTTGGCAACGTCACGAATGTTCGTGGCGTTGATGGCGACATTGCCTCCGTAGACGTAATCCGGCGTGAACCAGATCGACGCCATCTCTTCGGCCGCGGCGAGCACCTCAGGTGAGTTGAACGGCACCTCGTGCTTCCACCACTGGTTGTAGAAATCGACCCCGGCGGTCCGGAGCACGATGTCTTCGAGCCAGTCGGTGGCGACCCATCCGTCGGCGGCTTCACTCTCGATGCCGATGCACCAGGGGTTGCCGTTGCCGTCGGCGATGATCTGATCGCTCAGCGCGGTCAGCTCATCCCAGGTCGTTGGCACTGAGTAGCCGGCCGCCTCGAAAGCGGCCACCGGGTACCACACGATCGACTTGACGTCGGTCTTGTAGTAAACGCCGTACACGCCACCTTCGAAGGTGGTGAGGTCGACGAATCCGCCAACCTGCTCTTCGGAGAGCTTGTCCAGGTTGAACCACGGGCTGATGTCGACCAGCTGGCCTTCCGAGGCGTAGCTGATCATCTTGCCGGGCTGCGCGATTTGAGCCAGGTCGGGAGCATCGTTGCCATCGACCCTGGTTTGCAGTGTCAGTTCGTAGTCGGTCAGACCCTCGTACTGAACGTCGATGCCAGTGGCATCACGGAATGGCTGCAGGGCGGCGTTGAAGTTCTCGGCTTCGCCTTCCACCCATTGGGCGACGATCTCAACGGTGGTGCCGCTGAACTCTCCCGCCATAGCCCTATCGAGATGCTCGTAGCCCGTCGACTCCATCGGCTCACCGGTGGTCGTCGTCTCACCTTCGGCGGTCGTTGTGGTCTCGCCCGCGGTGGTGGTCGTCGCTTCGGCCGCTGTCGTAGTCGCTGCGTCGTCGCCGCCACATGCGGCGAGGATGAGCGTCAACGCTGCCAGCGCCGAGAACCATTTTCGGTATCTCA
>DATEEG010000481.1:0-7161 GCA_035281305.1 Acidimicrobiia bacterium
CTCACCCACCCCGACACCGGCCAGATAGTCGACAACGGGACCACCCGCCGGCGGCCCACCGCCGCCCAGCGTCGCCACCTCCAAGCCCGGAACCGGTGTTGTGTGTTTCCGGGTTGTCGGATGCCGGCAGTGGATTGCGACTTGGACCATCGCCGGCAGTGGGCCCACGGCGGACCCACCAAAGTCGCCAACCTGGCACCCCTCTGCCGCCACCACCACAACCTCCGACACCACTCCGGCTGGGACCACCAAGCCCTCCCCAACGGCGACCATCGCTGGACCAGCCGCCTCGGCCACACCTACACCACCAGCGGCCTCCCACCCTGAGAGCCGGGGGCATAGAAACCCGGCTTCGGTAGCTTCCTATCCGATGCGACCGAGGCTCCCGGTCATCGCGCTTCTCGTTGCCGCATGTTCGAGCGGGGGCGACGCCGTGGCGACAACCACTACCGCTGACGCCGTCACGACCTCGGCTCCGGCTTCGACGAGCGCTACCACCACGACGACGGGCCCCCCTACTACCACGACGGCGCCGTTACCGGCCCTGACCGGCTTGACCTACACCGAAATCGCGACGGGGCTGCCGTTTCCAGTGCTGTTCACATTCCGGCCGGCGGACGGGCAGAACTTCATTCCGACCAAGAACGGACAGGTGTGGGTGCTGACCGAAAACGGTCCCGAGGAATTCCTCGATATCTCCGATCGCGTCACCGACTCCGGCGAGCGCGGACTCCTGGGTATGGCCTGGCATCCAACCGATCCCGACCGTCTCTTCCTCCACTATTCGGATCTCAATGGTGACACCACGATCTCCGAGTTCATCGACGGCGAGGAGCGATTGATCCTCAAGGTGGCCCAGCCCGCCTCGAACCACAACGGGGGAATGATCGAGTTCGGCCCGGACGGGTACCTCTACATCGCCCTCGGTGACGGTGGGGGCGGCGGAGATCCGTTCGGCACCGGTCAACCAGTCGACGACTTGTTAGCCAGCCTTCTTCGAATCGACGTCGACAGTCGAGACCCGTACGGCATTCCCGACGGCAATCCCTACGCCGATGGTTCGGGAGCCCCCGAGGTCTGGGCGAGCGGACTTCGCAATCCGTGGAGATTCTCGTTCGACAGCGGCCTCATCTATATCGGCGACGTCGGTCAGGGGGCTTATGAGGAGATCTCCGTGGCCCCGGCGGACGCTGCCGGTCTCAACTACGGCTGGCCGGTCACCGAGGGATTGCACTGCTTCGACCCACCCCAAGGATGCGACGTAGGCGGCCAAACCCTTCCGGTCCTCGAAGTGGCTCACTCCGACGCCGGGACCTGCGCCATCACCGGGGGAGTGGTCTACCGGGGAGAGGCGATACCTGAACTCGTGGGCCACTACTTCTACTCCGACGCTTGCGGCGGCTATCTCCGCAGCTTCCTCTATTCCGTTGGCGTTGCCACCGAACGGCGGGATTGGTCCGATCAAGTCGGCAGCATCGGCGGCGTGATCTCATTTGGGAAAAGTGCGACGGGAGAGATCTACGTGATGAACCGGGAGACGGTCTATCGGATCGATCCGGTCCGCTGAAGGGTCAGGCTCCGTCCTGCATCAAGCGATCGAATCGCTCCCAACTCATCCGAATCACGTTCTTCTTGTTCCCGGGTCTCCAATCGATGGTCCCTTTGCTGATGCGAAGCTCGCCCAACTTGGCGCCGTCGCTCTTGATCGTGAACCTGACGTCCTTGTGGAGGACAACCTTGGCCGGCACCTCCACCTCGATCTCGTGTTGCGCCATTTGCCCTCCTTCGAGCAGCCAGGGTTCAGCCAATACCTTAGGTTTTCACGCCCACGGTTCCCCGAAAGCGTCACACCCCGCTGATACGCTCGCAAGGTGGAAGTGGGCGACAGTGGTTTCGGTGATTCGGAAGGTCCCGTCGGTCGGGTGATCGGAACCGAAGACGCCACCCCGCTCGAGTTCTGGGTGGGGGTCGACCCGCAGCGGTTCCTGCAACTCGACGATGTCGTCGCACTCGAACGACTGCTGCCGGGCGGCGAGGTCGTCCACATCTACGGCATGGTCAGCCAGGTGCGGGCCCGACACGAGGGAGCCCGGTTCGATTCCGACGTCTTCCTGATCGAACAGGGACTGCTCCCGGCCGAGGTGTCGGAGTCCGCGCAGGTAACGGCCACCCGGTTCGAGCCTGAGATGTTCGTTCCCCCGCTTCCCGGCCAGCCGGTCCGCATCGCCCGCGGGGCCGAACGCGAGCAGGCGTTGTTCTTCGATCGAATGGATAAGCGCCTGCCGGTAGGCCTGAGCCGCGGGGGCGAGCCTCTTTTCGTCAACCTCGAATTTCTCGATGGCCAGCGAGGCGCTCATGTCAACATCTCGGGCATCTCGGGCGTCGCCACCAAGACGAGTTACGCCACGTTCCTGCTCCATTCGCTCTTCACTTCGGGAGTGCTCGGCAACCGGGCGGTGAACACCAAGGCCTTGATCTTCAATGTCAAAGGCGAAGACCTCCTGTTCCTCGATCACCCCAACGCAGTTCTCGACGACGAGCAGCGACTGCGCTATCAGCAACTCGGACTTCCGGCCGAGGCCTTTCGCTCGATGAGCGTCTATGCCCCGCCCCGGCCCGGCGGGGCCGCGGTGCCCGATGTCGCCTCTCGCTCGACCGGAGTTACCGCTTTCTTCTGGACCCTCGAGGAGTTCTGCCATGACGACCTGCTCCCGTTCCTCTTCGCCGATGCTGAGGACGATCGCGCGCAATACACGATGGTCGTGTACAGCGTCATGGTTCAACTGCGACGGGTGATCGCCGTTGGCGATGGCGGGGTCCGCCTGGAGGGCCAGGAGGCGCGGACGTTCCGCGACCTGGTCGACCTGATCACCCAGAAGGTCCAGAGCGAAGATGACGCTCCGGTATGGGCCGGGCCCGCCATCGGCCGGGGGACCGTCAACGCTTTCGTGCGCCGCCTGCAGGGGTCGGTCAGGCATGTCGAGCGGCTCATCCGTGGTGATCAACCCGACCCGGAAAAGAACCGGATCAATCTCGATCGCCAGGTCACGGTCGTCGACCTGCACAACCTGCACGATCGGGCCAAACGGTTCGCGGTCGGGGTGACGGTTCGCAAAGCCTTCGACGACAAAGAGGGCTCGGGTCAGTCGGCCGAGTTGCTGTTCCTGGTGCTCGACGAACTCAACAAGTATGCGCCCCGCGAAGGAAACAGCCCGATCAAAGAGATCCTGCTCGACGTAGCCGAACGCGGTCGCAGCCTCGGAGTGATCCTGATCGGCGCCCAGCAGACGGCCAGCGAGGTGGAGCGACGGATCATCTCCAACTGTTCGATCCGCGTCGTCGGCCGCCTCGATGCCGCCGAGGCCTCGCGCGAGGAGTACGGGTTCCTTCCGGCCATGCAGCGCCAACGGGCCACCATCCTCAAACCCGGAACCATGCTGCTGTCCCAGCCCGAGTTGCCGGTCCCTCTGGTCCTCGAGTTCCCCTTCCCGGCCTGGGCGACGCGGGCGTCGGAGGCGCTGGCCTTGCCCGGTCGCAAGGCGGAGGACCCGTTTGCCGGCCTCACCTGAAGTGAGGTCGAGATGAAACTTCTCCATACCGCCGATTGGCACGTCGGCCGCACGATCCGGGGGCGCTCCCGCGACTACGAGCACCGCCAGGTGCTTTCTGAGATCGCCGCCATTGCCGGCGACGAGCAGGTCGATCTCACCCTGGTGGCAGGCGACATTTTCGACACCGCCGCCCCCTCGCCCGCCGCCGAAGAAATCGTCTATCGGGCCCTGCTCGATCTCGCCGAGGTCGCGCCGGTGGTAATCGTTGCCGGCAACCACGACAATCCGGCCCGCCTGCGGGCAGTGGCACCTTTGCTGTCCCTGGGCCGGGTGACAGTGGGGGCGAGCATCGCCCGACCTGACGATGGAGGTGTCGTCGACTTTCCCCATCTCGCCGTCCGGATCGCCCTGGTCCCTTTCATCGGCAAGCGCGGCATCGTCCGGGTCGAAGAGATTCTTCAACTGGGTCAGGCGGAGCGAATCGGTGAGTATGCCGAGCGGGTAGGGGACATCCTGGAGGCTCTGACGACCGGGATGGCGCCCGACAATGTCAACCTCGTCGTCTCCCACTTGATGGTGGCGGGTGGAGAGCCGGGAGGCGGGGAGCGGACGGCGCACCTGTTCGACTACGCAGTGCCCGCCCTCGCCTTTCCCGGTCATCTCAGCTACGTCGCTCTCGGTCATCTCCACCGTCCGCAAAGGGTTCCGGCCCCCGTTCCGATGTGGTATTCGGGCTCCCCTATGCAGCTTGACTTCGGCGAGGGCGAAGATCGCAAGGCCGTGGTGTTGGTGGAGGCCGAACCGGGGCTCCCGGTGACCGTAACGACGAAGGACCTCGCCGGCGGGAGGCGTCTGCGAACGCTACGCGGAACCTTGGCCCACATCGAAGCAATGGCGGATACGGTGGGCGACGCCTACCTTCGCGTCGAGTTGGAAGAGCCGGCCCGGGCCGGACTGGCCGACGAGGTGAGGGCATTGCTGCCCGGGGCAGTCGAGGTGCGCCTGGCACTCGCACCGGAGGGGGCCCGAACCGTCCCGCAACGACTTGGTCGCGATCCCTCCGAACTCTTCCGCGACTACCTCGACGTGAGCAAGGTGGAAGATCCCCGGCTGACGGCGTTGTTCGACGAGTTGCTCGTCGAAGCGCTGGATCACCCGGGCGGAGGTGGCGAGGCCGACGTATGAGACCGGAGAAGCTGGTATTGAAGGGGTTCGGTGCCTTTCGCCAGTACACCGAGATCGACTTCGCGGGCGTCGAGTTGTTCGCTCTCGTCGGGCCGACCGGATCCGGAAAAACCACGGTCCTCGACGGCATCTGTTTTGCCCTCTACGGGTCGGTTCCCCGTCATGGGCGCCGCGACGTCGCCCCGGTCGTGACTCAGGGACTGACCGAGTCGGTGGTGTCTCTCGCTTTCACGGTCGGAGACGACGCATACGTGGTCGCGCGCCACGTTCGCCGGAACCCCAAAACCGGCTCGGCCAGCACCGACGAGGCGACCCTGGAACGAAGCGGCGAGGTCATGGCTACCGGCGCCGACGCCGTCTCCGCAGCAGTCGTGACGCTGCTCGGTCTCGACTTCGAGCAGTTCACGACCTGCGTGCTCCTGCCCCAGGGTGAGTTCCAGCGCTTTCTCCACGACAAGCCGGCCAATCGTCAGAACCTCCTCTCGGCCCTGCTCGATCTCGGCGTCTATGAGCGAATCGGCCAGCGGGCCCTGGGACGCCGCGAGCGGGCGCTCGGTCAACTGGCCACCATCGATCAACGGCTAACCGCTCTCGGGGCTATCGATGAAAGCACCGAGGAGGCGGCGGCCGCGGTCAAGGCTGCCTTGGGGAGCCTTCTGACCGAGGTCGAAAAGCTGGAGCCGGAAATCGTCCAGCTGCGGGCGGCGGGCAAAGCTGCCGAAGCCGAGGTCGAGACCGCCACGACCTGGCACCGGCTGCTGGGAGAGGTGGAAGCACCTGAAGATCTCGACTCGATCGCGGGCGACAGGCTCGAACTGACCGAGCAGGCGGCGGACCTCGCCGCGGCCCGGGCCGCGATCGCGACCCGGATGACAGCCGCAGAGCAGGCGATTGCGGAATTGCCGACAGCGAAGAACCTGTCCCAATGGTCGATCGCCTGGACGGAAATGCGGACCACCGGGGAACAATTGCTCGAGGCCCGGACGGCGGTGGTCGACGCTTCGGCCCTCGCCGACCGGGCCGGAACGACTTTGGTGGCAGCGAAGTTGGCACTCCAGGCGGCGATGGACCAGAACCGCGCCGCCCACCTCCGCCGGACGTTGAAGGCGGGCCATCGCTGCCCCGTGTGCGATCAGACCGTCCCAAGCCTCCCGCCCGCTTTGATCGAGTCCAAGGTGGACCAGGCTCGCGCTGCCCTGGAAGCCGCCGAGAAAGAGTCGGAGGGTTTATCGAAGAAGGCCGCCGAGGCCCAGAGCGTGGTGCTTCGGTTGGAAGAGCGGCTCGAAGGTCTCAAGAAGCTGACCTCGGAGTCCCCGCCGGAGGCCGAACTGGCTGCAACCGCCCGGCGCATCGCTCAAGCCGACGAGCAACTCCAGCAAGCCCGCAAGGATGATGAATCGACCAAACGCCGGGAGCACGAGGTCGCGCAAGCTCGCACGCGCCTGGCCGATCGTGAGCGGGAGGCGATGCGTGGACTGCAGATCGCCCGTGATCGCCTGGCCGGTCTCGAGCCCCCGCCTTTGACGTTCGACGACCCCGCTATCGACTGGAAAACACTTATTGCCTGGGCGGCGGGTCAGGCCAGCGCAATGGCCCAAGCCCGGGCAGAGGCGGAAAGCAGACGAGCCGAAGCGGCCGCTCGTCTGGAGGCCGTGACCGGGGAGATCAGTTCACGATTCGCAGCATTGGACATTCGCGTCGATGGTCGTCCGTTTCGCGACGCTGCGGTTGATGCCCTCACTCAGGCAACCGCCCGCCTGGATCAGATCCAACAATCGAGGCTCGAAGCGAGCAGGTTGACGATCGAGCGAGAGTCGACGTCTGGAGATCTGGACGTCGCGGCTTTGCTGGTCAAGCTGCTCCGGAACGACAACTTCCGAAGATGGCTGCTCGACGAGGTGTTCGCCGCCCTCGTCGCCGGCGCCAACATCCGCCTCACCGATCTCACCAAGGGTCAGTACTCGCTGGACGTGAGCAAGGGAGAATTCGAGATCATCGACAATCTGTCGGCCGGAAACCGCCGGTCGATTCGGACTCTCTCCGGTGGCGAGACCTTCCTGGTCTCCCTTGGCCTGGCCCTGGCGCTGGCCGACCAGGTCGCGGAAACGAGCGTCGGATCGGTCCGACTCGAGTCGATCTTCCTCGACGAGGGCTTCGGCACCCTCGACGCCGAGACCCTCGATGTGGTCGGTTCGGTCATTTCGGAACTGGGCGCTTCGGGAAAGACCGTGGGAATCGTCACTCATGTAGCAGAGTTAGCCGAACAGATGCCCGTGCGATACGAAATCGGCAAAGGAGCCGCCGGAGCCACGGTTAGCGAGGTGAGGCGATGAAGTTCACGGTCCAACCCTGGTCCCCTGAGTACGGCAGCCCGGGAGGCAAGGAAGATCTCGAGGCCCCCGAGGCCGATGTCGACATCGAAGTC
>DATEEG010000482.1:0-5495 GCA_035281305.1 Acidimicrobiia bacterium
CGGCATTGGCCCTTCTCCCCGAACTTGGACCACTAGGACTCACAAATAGCTAAGCTGTTGAGGTCCGCGGGTTGAAGAGCCCGGGCCCGGAAGTGGGCTGGGGGCTCGTCCTGCAAGCTGCTATGGGGCCGGGTGTTGTTGTAGTCCTCCTTCCAGGCGGTGAGGAGTCGTTCGGCTTCGGCGTGGGAAATAAACCAGTGTTGCGAAAGGCACTCACGCCGGAGCGAGCCGTGGAAAGCCTCGACCAGCGTGTTGTCGACCGGCTTACCCGGGCGACTGAACGCCAGTTGCACTCCGTTCCAGTAGGCCCAGGCGTCAAGCGCCTTTGAGGTAAACTCAGTCCCGTTCTCCACGGTAATCACCGCCGGCTTCCCACCGGCGGCGACCGCCGCCTGCAGCACTGCGACCACATCGTCGCCCCGGAACCGTGCCTGAGGCACCAGCGCCATGCACTCCCGGGTGAAGGGGTCGACCACGCTCAGTGATCCGCACGGTGGTGCCGTCGAGCAGGGTATCGTGGATGAAGTCCATGGGCCACCGTTCCCCTGGGGGGTTCACCGGAGGCCGGACCTCCCGCAGCTGAGCGCTCTTCCGACGCCGCGGGCGCTTCACACGCAACGCCAAGCCCTCCTCCCGGTACAGCCGGTACACCCGCTTGTGACTGACACCCCGGCGCAGGAGCACGTGAAGGCGCAGATACCCGTAACTGATCCGGGCCTGGGCAAACTCCCGCAACCGCTGCCGCAACGGGGCCTGCGGGGCCCGCGGCGAGCGATACGCGATGGTCGAGCGCGCCACCCCCGTGGCCCGACAGGCGGTCCGCGTGGACACCCGGAACGTCTCCACCACCCAGCGCACCCACGCGCGCCGCTGCGCTGGAGTCACCATTTTTTTCGGAGCGACTCCCGCAGAATCTGCTTGTCCGGGTCAGATCGGCCACCACCTGCTTCAGCTGCCGATTCTCATCCCGCAGCTGCCGCAGCTCCCGCAGCTCGCTGACTCCAAGCCCGCCGTGTTTCTTCTTCCAACGGTAGAACGTGGTCTCGGTGATCTCGAGCTTGCGGCAGATGTCCGCCACGGGCGTGCCGGCCTCGGCCTGGCGCAGGGCGATCACAATCTGTACTTCGGTGAACCGGGATTTCCGCATCAGTCTGTCCTCCGCCCTTGCCAGGGCTTCAGGCAGACCTCAACCTACCCCTTTCCGAGTCGTGCCGGTCCAGGATTCGGGGGGAAGGGCCGACGATTGCCGCGATCACCCGGCTGGCGCTCCCCGCAACAATTGCCCGATATCAGCTTCACCGCGGTCGTCAGCCGCTAAGACAATGCGGTCGGGCTCGATTCATCTCCGCGTGGATCGCAGCTTCAGTATCTATCGCTTCACCACGGTGGCGTCGCGATGGGGGGCCCGCGGGTACTGTCGATCACCGGCGCGCCTTGCAGCACGACGATCTGGGCATGGACAACTTGCGAGCTCAGCACACCGCGGAAATTCGGTGCTTGCTGGGGCCGCCCCGGCGGAGCGGCGATCAGCCAGCGTTGTAGACGCATCTCTGGCCAACCCCCCGTCGTGGATCCCCCCCACCCGCGGCGGGCCTCAGCAATCGATTTCGACGGAATGGACCGAAGTCTTAACGGTCTCGTCCGGCGTTACGGTGATGTGCCAGATCGTCCGAAACTCGAGGTTCGGCGCTCCGCCTTGACCGATCAGCCAGCCATGATACACCTCCGTGGCGCTTCGCGGCGGGGCCGTGCCGGCTGGAAATGTCGCCGTGAGCTTGTCCTGCACGACCCCGACGTACTTGGCGCCGCTGACGATCCCCTCCCCTTGGAAGTTCAGGTAGATGTGCCCGTTGACGTGCAATGTACCGTCGGCGTCGACGGTCTCAGCGGCAACCCAGTGAGAGAAAACGGTGACCGCGATGTCCTCGCTGCCCGGGCATCCGGTGGCGATCGTTTCGAACCGTTCTCTCGAATTCCCGAGCATCGCCAGCGATGGTTTGACCTCCGGCCCTCCGGAAGGAGCGTTGGCATCGGGGGACATCGGCCCGCAGGCCGAGAGACCGACGGCGGAGGAGATCAGGGTCGCGAAGATGGTTCGGTTCATACTGGTACCTCGCTTGAAATTGGAAGTCGATAATTCCGCTCGATCTCTCAGGGCCACGTTGGGTAGGGGTAGGGTATCTCGACCACCGTCATCGCAAACGGGAGGTAGTACAAGGGGCCGACTGACTGGACGGAGCCATTCTTGGTAAGCGTCACACAGGCCGCCTGATGAGATCCCCGAGATTCGACCCGCCAACGCCGCACCACGACGCCATCGGAGCGGGTGGAGTCGGTGAGCCGAGTCTGCCTGGGGCTGTTCGCCGGAGGGTATTGGTCATCGAAGTACATCAGTCCGCAACCGAAGTTGCCGGGGAGGCGGCCGAACCCTTCCCACAGCGTCGTCGATTGGCCGACGGCGAGCGAGTACAGACCTCGGACGGTGGTCTTCGTTTCGACCATGGTAGGCGGTGAGGTCAGGCCTCCTCCATAGATGGCCACACTCCGGGGGGCCCCGCAGCTCGAATCGGCGCCCACCTCGACCACCATGTCGCCGTTTTCGCGGGCGAGTGATCCGATCACTGCCCGGACACCGCAGAAATCTCCCTGATACTCGTTGGATGGCATGCCCGGGCCCGCAGCGGCGCCGTCCTTCAGGCGGCCGTCGCCCCGGATGCCGGTGGGTACCCATGCCCCATCGACGAGCACTGAATCGGCAAAGATCAGGTAGGCGCGGGAGTGGGTGTCAACCTTATTTCCAGGCGCTGCGGAGATGGATCCGGGTTCGAAGGGAGGGTCCGTGGGGGTTTGGATCTCTTCGGTACAGCCAGCGAGGCTGGTGCCAAGAAGGAGTCCGGCGAGAAGCTTCGGTGCGGTCATTTTTGGGCCCCGAATATGAGGTAGTCTTGAGGCGACCAGCGATTGGCGAGCCGCGAAATGCTGCCTGCTATTACCACGGATCGCGAGGAGCGCTTTGCGGCGTTTGGGCTACCGGAAAAGGCTTCTGTGCGCAGCCTTTATCGAGGCGGATCGAGGAGGCATACAAAGCTCCAGCGCATGCGTTTACGTTAACGACCATCCTCCGCCGAGTATCGATCGACTGGTCTCCGCTGCTCAGCCTTCTGGCCCTATGCTACGCGGAAGCCGTCAGCGTACCGTGAGCCGAGCGTAAGGAGGCTGGCCGGTCCCCCTTGGCTATCGGAGCGTGGCCAACAAATAGGGCGTCACATTCGACGCAATCGTCGCGAATTCGTCCTTGGTCAAAGGGATCAGCTTGAGCATTTGGTCCCAACACCAGCCCGGATTGCCATTCAGATTGGCGAGATCCGAGCAGTTTGAGGCCACCGAATGCGGGATTGGTTCCGCACCGCTCGATCTCCTCGACGGCGTAGCTCTTGAGGGAATTGACGCTGCAGAACGCGACCAGGCGGCTGGGATACTTCAGCACCTGGTCGGCCACCCAATCGTTCTCGGCCCGGACCTTTGCGTGCTCGTCGGCGATCGAAAGGCTCCTGTCGACGCCTGGCATCAGCGCCGACCCGAACCAATAGGCCTCCGAAAGCACCTCGGCTCGCCTGATCCCCGCCGAGTCCAGCAGCTCGATCATCCGGTCAGCCGTGAACGCTGACGGGCCGGTCGAGGTCGAACGATTCTCTCGAAGGAAGGCTCCGATGACGGCACCACCAGGAGCCTGGCTGCTGACTCGCTCATCAGGTGGGTATGGTAGTCGCCGACCGGCACGAGCCGACGCTTTTGGGCGGGAGATTCAGTCGGCCCAAGCTGGAGCGCCAGGAACACCAGGAACGCTAGGGGAGGAGCACGCATCGAGGTGAATCCTCGAGCGGGAGAATGTGAACGCGAGCGGCTCAGCGTCACCTAAGGAGTCCAAGATCGTCGCCTCGACGGGGCTTTGACTCGCAGGTCCGCGATAACGTTCGAAGTCAAGCCCCTGGAATGGGCTGCGGCATAACAGGGTGTTGCAGCGGAAGGGCGCGGAACTCTGGTTAGCGGAGTCGCTCCGTGCGGCGCCCGCCGCTGAACACGAGAGTCGTTAGGCCGACAACACGCACCCGTGTAGTCAACTCCAGGGTGCTGACGCCTGACCCGTCACCCACGAGTCGCCCAGACCTACTTCATCGCGAACACGTGCTCCACGAACTGATCGACGGCCATCTCGGTTCCCTGATAAAAGCCCGATGCTTTGTTGGTCTCGAGGTCCGCTTCACTCCGGTGCAGGGCCGTGAAGACGTAACGAGTGCCGGTTCCCACGCTCTCCATCGTCACGATGGCGGTGATCGGAATGTCGTCAAAGACGGCCGGACGATAGCCAGGGAACAGCATGGAGGTCCAGACGAGTCGCTTCATCGGAATGACTTCCAGGAAACAGCCGAGGTTGGGAAACACCTGGCCGTCTCCCGCTGCGATGTCGATGCTGAAGATGCCGCCCGGTCGCACGTCCATTTCGGCTCGCGCCACGCGCCCCCAGGGTTTGGGCATGTACCACTCCTTGAGGTGCTCCGGTTTGGTCAACGCTTCCCAGACGAGCCGTGCGGGAGCATCGATGAACCGTTCGATAGCGAAATCGAGCTTCGGATCGATCGCGAATTGCTTGCTCATGAGCCTGACTCCTTCTCCTTGAGTTGCTTGACGTACTGGTCGAACCGCTCCAGCCGAGCTTCCCACACCTGACGCCGCGCGGTCAGCCAGTCTTCAGCGACCTTGAACCGTTCGGGGGCGATCTCATAAGTCCGTACGCGCCCGCGCTTCTTCGACTTGACCAGTCGGCTCTGTTCCAGCACCGACAGGTGCTGCACGAACGATGGGAGTTTCATGTCGAACGGTGCGGCCAGCTGGCTGACTGTGGCTGGTCCGACCGACAGTTGCTCCAGGACTTTCCGCCGAGTCGAATTGGACAAGGCGTAGAAGACATCGTCAGCGACTGCGGATTGAACCATTTCCACACCAGTCGAGTGATGGGTTCCCCGATCTGCCTGAGACATTCTATCGCCGAACAACACTAAGGTCAATACCTAAGTATTGTTCTCGCCCCTGGGCATTTCCCTATGATTCCCTTGCAGCCTGCCTCAGGCGTCAGGTGACCAGTCGGGCGGGCCATGATCCAACGCAACCACACATGACGACACTCCATTGATCTGCGGGCTGCCTGGCGCTGGCAAGACCACGCTGGCCATCTTGACCGAGCGATTAGCGGCGCGTCGGACCAATGCCCTAGCGAACACCTTTACGGTCACCCCGGCGCAACTGGCCGAATGGGGCGCTCTCTTTCAGCCCCCCGACCCCGATGAGCTCATTCCACGCCCCGCACCCAAAGGAGGGTGGCACGAGGACCCCGAGCAACGGGATGAAAATCCCGATCAGAGCTGATCCCCTAGCCCGCCTGACATCGCCCTGAGCAACCGGTGCTGATCGCTTAGGCCTAATTGCGCCGTGACACT
>DATEEG010000483.1:0-3509 GCA_035281305.1 Acidimicrobiia bacterium
GACCGGGAGAACGGCGGGCAGGAGCGCCATCATTCCGAGCCCGACCAGGCCGAGGGCGGGCCGCGACACCCGGCGCCACCACGGCAAGGTTCTTTCCATCGACACGAGGTCACCGACTCCGAGCCCCACCGCCACCACATAGAGCGGGATCATCTGCCACCGGAAACCTTCGATCACCAATTGCGCGACCAGGGCCCCCAGGGACCCCAGGAACACGATGCCGCGCCGGGGACGCGAACCGAACAAGCCGGGCCAGACGACAGCGCCGACGCAGACGCCGGCCAGGATCAACTCGAATTGTCTCAACGCCGCCGGATGTTGGCAGGGTCGAAGCCGTACGGAAGTTCGAGCCGGTGGCTGTTCATCAACTCTCGATCAGCCATCAACTCCGCGGTGGGACCGTCGGCCACCACCCGGCCGCCGTCGAGGATGACGGCTCTCGGACACAACTCCAGGGCAAACGGGAGATCGTGGGTGACCACGACCTGGGAGGCATCCAGGCCTCCCAGCAAACCGACCAGTTCCCGGCGCCCGGCCGGATCGAGGTTCGAGGTCGGCTCGTCGAGCACCAGGATCTCAGGATTCATGGCGAGCACGGTCGCGATCGACACCCGGCGCCGCTCACCACCCGAAAGGTGATGGGGTGCCCGCTCGGCCAGATCAGCCTCACCGACCGCCTCGAGAGCTTCCGTCACTCTCGCTCTCAACTCGGGACCGCGTAAACCAAGGTTCGCCGGCCCGAAGCCGACGTCCTGTTCAACCGTCGGCATGAACAACTGATCGTCGGGATCCTGAAAGACGAGACCGAGCCGACGGCGGATCTCGCCAAGATTGTCGGGGCCGAGTCGCAGGCCGCCGATCTCGATGGATCCGGCCTGGGCCTCGAGGACCCCAATCAGCAGCAAGAGCAAGGACGTCTTGCCGGCGCCATTGGGGCCGAGGACGGCCACCCGCTCACCTATCTCGATATCGAGGTCGACTCCGTTGACTGCCCTGGTGCCATCCGGATAGGCAAAGGTCAGTCCCGAAACAGCTAGTGCCTTCATGTGATGAGGCTCGCCATCACCATCGTCGCCCACGCAATGAGAACGGGTGCCATCGCCGGCCACCACCGAACGATCTCCTCCCGGTCGTCTAACGCCGCGGGAAACTCCCCGACGAAGCCGCGGGCCATCATCGCCTGATGGACCCTCTCACCGCGCTCGTACGAGCGGATGAAGAGCGCGCCGGCGGCCGTCGCCAGCGGCCCGACCTGGGCGATCCAGGATGGGTCGTAACCTCGGGCCTTCATCGCGATCCGGGTCCGCCTCATCTCTCCAGCGATCACATCCAGATATCGGATCATGAAAGCGGCGATCGCGGTCAACACGATCGGGACTTTGAGTTTGCGAAGCCCGGTGATGATGTCGCTCACCTCGGTCGTCGCCGCCAGCAGCACCGACGCTCCGGCTCCGAGCGTTGCCTTCACCAGGATGTTCCAGGCTGCCAGAAGTCCTGCCGAGGAGAGGGAAAGGAAGCCGAGGTCGACGCGCGGTCCCTCACCGAAGAACGGCAGGAGAAATGCAAACAAGACAAACGGAAGGTCGATGGACAGTCTGGTGAGGAAGAACCGG
Organism: Acidimicrobiia bacterium; assembly: GCA_035281305.1. Lineage (GTDB taxonomy): Bacteria > Actinomycetota > Acidimicrobiia > Spongiisociales > ZC4RG35 > DATEEG01. The sequence goes on from DATEEG010000483.1 coordinate 1,614, forward strand.
GGCGGGATCGAAGCGACCCCCACGAGGGCGACCAGAATCGCCGCGTAGATGCTGAAGGCCCACACCGCCACCGGCGGTGTCATCACCACTGCCAGTACAAAGAGAACCAGCCCGGCGAGTTTTACCTGCGGGGCGGCGCGATGAAGCGGACTGTGCCCGTGATAGTGGAGGGCATGGGCATGGGCGCCGCTCACGCGGTGCGGCGTCTTCGGATCACCGAGACCAACCCGAGCCCCAAGCCGAACACGACGAACACTCCGATCGCCCCGGCCAGCATCGTGCCGACCTGATCGCTCTCGAGACCGCTCACCCCGTAGTCGGACAGGGGGCCTTCGATCGGATGGTCCTGAGCCCCGGCCGAAAATCCCTGGTCGATCGCCACCCGTTCGAGTCCGTCGGGATCAGTCGAGGCGAACGGGGCGACGAAGAAGACCAGGGCGAGAGCGACACCCAGGCCGACCGCCACAAAAGCAGTGACCGTTCGCCTCCCCGGGGCGGTGGCCGTGCGTCGCAGACCGAGGTCGGCGGTTGCGGTCACCAGATCAGGGCGAACGGCCAGGACCGAACCGACGGCGACGCCGCTGATCAACCCCTCGCCGATCCCGATCAGAGCGTGAACCCCCGTCATGGTGGCAAAGACAGTGGTGAGGGGCGCGCCGCCCAGGCCCCCGATGGCGTATTCGATCACGAAGGCCGTCGACGACCCCAGAACTCCGAAGAACCCGGCCGCCATCGTGGCGCCGATAGCGCCCCCGGTGGTCTTTGGCAGAACCCGCATCAGAACACGGAAGGCGAGCCAGCCCACCAGGACAGTGACCAGCGCCATGTTGAGAACGTTCAAGCCGAGAGCCACGATCCCACCGTCGGCAAACAGCAGCGCCTGCACGACGACCACCACTGTCACGACCAGGGCGCCCATCCAGGGCCCCAGGAGAATCGCCGCCAGGGCGCCACCGAGCAGGTGGCCGCTGGTGCCGGCGGCCACCGGGAAATTGAGCATCTGAACGGCGAAGACGAACGCTGCCGTCAGTCCCGCCATCGGTATCTGCTTCTCGCGCAAATGCCGGCCCGACTGTCTGAGAGAAGCCCAAATGCCACCGGCGGCCACAGCCGCTCCGCCCACCGCGGTGGCAGCGTTGATATAGCCGTCGGGCATGTGCATCAGCCGTCCCCTTATTGCAAGTCGCTTGCAATATAGTCCCCGATCAGGCGTTGGGGGCGATGGTCACTGGCAGTTCTGGCATTGGGCCACGATCGCGAAGTGGACCGAACCGGCCATGAATCCGTGCGCTCCCAAAATGGCGGTGAGGTCGTCGAGTTCGCCGATGGCCAGATCGACGGTGCGGCCGCATTTCTCGCAGACGACGTGGTGGTGCTCGCCGAGGTCGATCAGGTGGACGACTCCGGGCCCGTGGCCGAAGTGGACGTGACGGAGATGCCCGGAATTTTCGAGCACGTCGATGGTGCGATAGATGGTGGACGGATCCACCCGCCCGCCGATGAGGGCCTCGACCCTTTGATGTAGATCCGACGCCGTCAGATGATCGTCATGAGCTTCGGCCAGCACCTGGCAAACGGCGCGACGGGCGACCGTGATGCGAAGGCCCGACGAGCGAAGCGAGGCCAACAGGACATCGCCGTCGATGTGCACCGGCTACCCGGTCTCGGGGACCCGCAGCGAACGACTCCGAGCCACCAACCGATCGAGGAGCGCCCCCGCGGCTCCGCTGTCGATGGTTCGCCCGGCCAGTTCGACCGCCTCGACGAATCCCTCGGCCACGCCCGACACGACGAGAGCCGGAGCCGTGTTGATCACCGCTGCGTCGCGATAAGGCCCCGCTTCCCCTTCGAGCACGCGCCGCAGAATCGCAACGTTGTCCCCAACGCTGCCCCCCT
>DATEEG010000484.1:0-2444 GCA_035281305.1 Acidimicrobiia bacterium
GGAGCCCCACTCACCGGCATCCACTTCCACCTGGTTGAGCACGCCGAAGAGGCTCGCGGGCACCGCGATCTCCTCCCAAGGGCAGGCCTTGGTGGGGTTGCTGCCGGTCAGGTTTCCTGCACAGTTGGCGCCGGTGACACCGCCAGCGCTGGTCCCCCGGTCTTCGCCCCCGCCATCGATGCCGCCGGGCAGGTCCCAACGGAACATGCGGATTTCGCCCACCACCCCGCCCTGGGTGATATCGGCGTTGATCAAGATGTCGCCCTCGGTGCGGGTCAACGCGCAAGTCGTCCCGGTCGTCGGCGGACACGTTTCGAACCCGACGGCGTTGATCTCAATCGAGTAGTTGGCGCTGCCATTGTCCTCGGTGCGCACCAGCCCGATCACACCCTCGGCGTCGCTTCCGGAGATGAAGGTGTAGGTGAGCACGTCGAACAGGTCGACTTTGTTGGGGGGGATGCTGCCGCTGACCACCGGATAGTTGGTCAGTGAGGTCAGGGTTTCTGTGCCGGTCTGAGCACTGGTGACATCGTTCTGCTTGGCCCCCTGGGTGAAGGTGGTGGAGTCCCCACCCAGCTTGAGGTCGTCGCGGAAAAAGGTGGCGGTGCCCGGTGTGTTCGGGTTGTCCGTCGGATTGCTGCCCAACGGATCGACCGGATCGGTGTCGTCGAAAGTCAGGGCCCCGTCATCCTCATCGACGTCGCTCTCCGACCAGTCCAACCCAGCCAGCGTCTCCGTTCCGGTTGTTAGGTCGCCTTCGACCTCGAATTCGGCGGCCGGTGTCGTGATAGCCGTGGCCGACCCGGCCAGCAGCCCGACGCTCAAGGCCACCGCGAGCATTGGCGCAACCCACCGCGAACGCCGCTTCGACCGCGGCGCCCTTCGTGTTCGTTGAAACAAGATTGCCTCCCTTATGTAGTCCCCCAAATGGACACGCGACCCCAAACGGTCGCCCCTTGCGCGTCAAAGGGTTCTACTCAAGCGACCTCCTTTGATCGAGCTGAAGGGAGGCGAGGAGAAATCGCAATTGCATTTTTGCTGTGCAATGCCCGCCAGACCGCCCGCCGCGAACACTCCCAAGTCCTCCAAGACGCGGCCACGCTAAGGCGCTGTCTCCAGCTGGTCAAGGACTTTTCCACAGGCGGCGAACAGTGCTCTGCATCCCGACAGAGCCGCGCCACCGACGGTTCTTAGCCCCCGGAGGAGCTCGAAACCGTGGTCGATGTCCGGGTCGCCGACGCCGTAGCCGGAACGGTCCGCCGGGTCCGTGCCGCGGCGGACGATGAACGCGTCGCCATCTACCCAGCTCGCACGGGCCCGCTGGCGTGAGCGGCACCGGCCTCTGTCCCCCTCGGTCAGCAGCATCACGCCCTGACCCGCCAGCGAGTGGAGAAAGTCGGTGGGCTCCTGATGATCTCGGTCGGACTCGCCCACGCTTCGAGAATCGAGTCCGCGGCCGACTCCACGATAGCCATCGACCTCAGGCGGTCGGGGTGGGCGACGGCGAAGTCGAGCAGACCCTTCCCCCCAGCCGACCACCTAGCGAACTGCGCCTGATCTCGAAGTGGTCAAGCGCGAGGAGGAGATTCTCTCCTGCCACCTGGCGGGTGTAGGAAGGATCACCCGGTTTGGGCCGAGCCCACCTCGTTGTCCATAGATTGGATCCCTGATCGTCCGATATCGGTCGCAGAGGCGTTCCTGGTGAGGGATCCACGAGCCAGCCCGTGAGACCACCCGGGATCCGCACCAACGGATCGCCCTCGCCGGCAATTTCCACAACAAGAGGACGGGGTCTCATCCCTGCCTCCCAACTTGGATCCCACCATGTGACGGGAGCTCCCGTGCCCACCCCGTATGGCCGCGACAGCTCCCGTAACGAACCTGTCGTACCCGTTCTCGCTTCTACTGGTCATATCGGAACTCCCCATTGGACAGCAACCGAACATGCGGGAGGTAAGCAGCCGACCACTGTTGCCCACGGGCCGGAGCCGCGTCCCTCCAACCGTCAGAAACCCAACGTGAGCAAATGTGTCCATCATGAACTGAATTCGCACATCGTTCGTCATCAGTTCGCCATCAGTGAGGGGCGAACAAGGAGTTGCGAGCGGCCAACCGTATAGGAAAACCCAGGCAGTGCCTGGGTTTTCAGTAGTAGCGGGGGCGGGATTTGAACCCGCGACCTTCGGGTTATGAGCCCGACGAGCTACCAGACTGCTCCACCCCGCGGTGTGTTACATATTTTAGAGCCTTCAGTCGGCTATCGACAAGGCGGCGTAGTGAGAGGTCCGGTCCCGGCTCGGGATGCCCGCTGCTCATGGCCATCAACTGTCTCGAGTCGCTGTGCCGGGCCTTAGGCCGAGTCCCGGAGGCGCCGATGTAGAGGCAGTGACCGTGGATCCGTCGCGTCGCAGCCCTTCTGGGGTCTGGCTGGCCGGTGCCTTACT
>DATEEG010000485.1:0-3437 GCA_035281305.1 Acidimicrobiia bacterium
TGATCGAGGAGGAGCTCAACGTCGCCGAACTGCGCGGCGATCGCGAGAGCGCCGCGTTTGCGCTGATGTCCTTGGGCCAACTCGACCTCGCCCGCGGTGATTTGACGGGCGGGATCGACCGCATAACTGCCGCCGTCGAGGCTTCCCGTGCCACCCGGTCGATCGAGGTCCTCGGCAACACTCTGACGATGGCAGTGACCGAGCTGCTCGTTGTCGACCAGGTCGAACAGGCCGGCACGTTCGCCCGCGAACTCGACGCGCTAGGACAAAACCCGCATACCCCGGGCCGGCACCTGGTCATCTCCGGATTGGTGCTCGCCCGGGGAGGTGACGTCGAAGGTGGATTGGCTCTGCTCAAAAAGGGTATCGCCAACTTCAGGTCGATTCGGGGTTACGAGAAACTGGCGGGAGTGCTCCGGGGAGTATTCGACGAGTGGTCTGGCCTCTTATTCCACACCGGCGCCGTTGAGCGCGCGGCCACCTTGCTGGGTGGTGCCGACCTCCTCACCGGCGACGCAACGATGCTCCCCCACGCCCAAAGAGCTTTCACCCGCCGTCGCCTTGCTATGGAAACGGCGCTCGGACCGGTTGCCTTCGAACAGGCGTGGCAACGTGGCAAGTCCTTCTCGTTCGACGAGCTGCTCGACTTCGCAATTGATTCCTAGGCCACCGTGGCCGGATCGACGTTGGCACCGCAAATGAGGGCAACGACTGTCTCGTCCCGGTCCGGGACATAAACACCGCTGAGGAGGGCCGCGACGGTTGTCGCTGCCCCCGGTTCGACGACGAGCCGGCAGGTCTCCCACAACAAACGCTGGGCTTGCCTCACCGCCTCATCGCTCACCAGGAGGGAGTCGGTCACCCAACGCCGGGCTGCCTCCCAGGCGATCTCCCCCAGACGACTCGAACCGAGCGAGCTGAGCGCGATTCCTCCCACCTCGACATCGACCGGATGGCCGGCCGCCCGGGCCGCATGAAGCGTCGGGGTGGCTTCGGTCTCTACGCCCACGACCCTGGCCTGCGTCCTAACCGCGGACGCGATCCCACCGATCAGGCCTCCCCCGCCCACTGCGACCAGGATGGAGTCGACCCCGGGCACCTGGTCGAGGATCTCGAAGCCACAAGTTCCGGCGCCCGCCACCACCTCGGGCAGGTCGTAGGCATGCGCGAGAAGCCCCCCCGACGTTGCGACGAACGCCTGGCTCATTGCCAACGCGTCTTTGTAGATGCCGGCGACGATGGTCACCTCGGCGCCAGATTGGGTTAGCCGTCGGACTTTCTCCGGTGGCGAGGAATCCGGGACGAAGAGATGGGCGCGGATCCCGAGGACGTGGGCCGCGTGGGCGATGGCCAGCGCAAAGTTGCCTCCGGAGGCGGCGACCACCAGATCGGGTTTGTGCGCGAGCAACAAGTTGAAGGCGCCCCGAATCTTGAACGTTCCGCTGGGCTGGAGGAGATCGAGTTTGAGGACCAGGCGGCCCGGCCCATCGATCGCCCCTGTCTCGAGTTCGAGGATCGGGGTGTAGCGAACAAAGGGGGTGATGCGGTTGGCCGCGTCCTCGATGGCGGCTTTCGTTATCTCCATTCCCCTAGTTTGGGACAGTGAACAACCCTTTCGATGACGCGGTTCGGATTCTCTCGGCGGCGCCACGGATTCTCGCCTTCACCGGAGCCGGGATCTCGACCGAATCGGGAATCCCCGATTTTCGAGGCCCGGACGGACTGTGGACGAAGGTGGACCCCGAGGACTTCACGATCTCCCGCTATCTCGCCAATCCCGATCTCCGTCGCCGGGGGTGGCGCATGCACCTGGAAGGAAGACTGTGGGGAGCCCGGGCCCGGATCGACCCCAATCCCGGCCACCACGCCCTGGTAGATCTCTGGCGGGCCGGACGGCTCGCGGGATGCGTCACCCAGAACGTCGACGGCCTCCATCTCAAGGCAGGTTTGCCCGAAGCTGCGGTGGCCGAACTGCATGGAAACGTGCGAGCGGTTCGGTGTCTCGACTGCAACCGGCGATGGGCCACCGAAGAGATCTTGCAAAGGGTGGAGGCGGGCGAAGAAGAGCCGCGCTGCGGTGTCTGCGGGGGGATCGTGAAAACCATGACGGTCATGTTCGGCGAGCAGCTACCCGCAGAAGAGTTGGAACGGGCGTGGGAGATGGCGGCCGCGGCCGACGCGGTCCTTGCGATCGGATCGACGCTGGGGGTATGGCCCGCCGCGGAAATCCCGTTCAGCGCCGCCCAACGAGGTCGTCCACTGGTGATCGTCAACCAGGGCCCGACTGAGATGGATCGGCTCGCCTCCGTCCTGATCGAAGGAGCGGCAGGAGCCGTGCTGCCGGCGCTGGTCCGGGAAATTCTCGGAAACGAATAGCTCTCCGCTCCTACCGTTCGATTATGACCGTTGAGATACGACCCGCCTCGCCGGAGGACATCCCGGCCATCTTTGCCTTGAGCCGCCGCATCGAAATCGACGACGGGATCCCCCTGGTCACGCCGATCGAGGAGATCGAAGAATGGGCCGACGACCCTCACTTCTCCTTCCCGGATGACTCCCGCGTGGCCGTGCGAGAAGGAGAGCTGGTGGGCTTCGCCCGTCTCTGGCACCGGCCCAGTGATCAGATCCAATCCCGGGTGTTCATGATGGGGGGCGTTGACGCACCCCATCGACGGCAAGGCATCGGATCGTCCTTGTTCGCATGGCAAATGAAACGGGGACGGGAGATCCTGGCCGGGACACCGCCTGAGCTGCCCCGATTTCTGAGAACCGTGGCCTATGACTTCGAGAAGGACGCAATCGCGCTCTACGAAAAGCACGGGCTGACGGCGGTCCGCTACTCCTACGAGCTCATTCGACCGCTGGCTGCCATCCCACCGGTCCCGGCAACGCCGGGCGTCGACATCGTGTCCTGGGATCCGCACCGGGACGACGAGTTGCGACAGGTGACCAACGCTGCCTTTGCCGATCACTGGGGGTCGACCCCGGTCGACCGGGAAGCCTGGAAACACCGCATCGAGTCGTTCGGAGTGAGACTCGACCTCAGCTACATGGCCCTCGACGGCGACCAGATCGTCGGGGTCCTGCTCACCAACCACTTTCCGGGTGACGAGGAACTCACCGGACGGCTGGACGGGTGGATCATGACTCTCGGGACTCTGCGCAGCCATCGCAAACGGGGGATCGCTTCCGCTCTGGTCCTCACCGCCTGCCATGCCTACCGGAGCGTCGGCTTCAATCACGCCGCCCTCGGGGTCGACAGCGAGAGCCCGACGGGGGCGTACCGCCTGTATCAGCAGCTCGGATTCACAGAACTCAACAAGTCTGTCCAGCACGAGCTGCAGGTGTGACGCGACGGGGCCCATCCCACAGTGGGCAGGCCCCGTCCGCCTCCTCCAGCCCCTAGCCCGTTACGGCGTTGCCGGCGGCGTCGACCA
>DATEEG010000486.1:0-5186 GCA_035281305.1 Acidimicrobiia bacterium
TACAGCCTGGTCCCGGGTCAGGTGCTGGCCGTGACCGACGCTCTGGCCCTCTGAGCGATCTAGTCGACGACTGGGCTGCGCCGCTCCAGCAGGATGACGTCACGCCACACCCCGTGGTGTCGCCCGATCTTCTCTCGCCGACCGACCTCACGGAAGCCCCACCTTCGATGCAACGCGAGGCTTGCGAGGTTCTCGGGGAATACTCCTGACTGGATTGTCCAGAAACCGAGCCGTTCGCTTTCTGCCACCAGTGCCTGGAGCAGGAGGCCGCCGACGCCGCGGCCCTGTCTGGAAGGGTCGACGTAAACGCTGTGCTCGATCACTCCCCCGTAAGCGCAACGCTCCGACACCGCAGAACCGGCTGCCCACCCCACGAGATTTTCGGACTCATCGATAGCGACGAGTCTCGGCGCTGCTAGGTGCGCTCGATCCCATGAGTCCCAATCAGGGACATCGGTCTCGAACGTTGCGTGTCCGGAGGCAATACCGGCCTGGTAGATGGCCGCGACCCGCGACCAGTCCGAATCCGACATCCGGCGAACCGAGTAGCCGTCCTTGGAAGCCAGGGGCCGCTCGGCCTTGATGGCGGCAGAGGCGACGCCGGGACCGGCGGCATGGGTTGTTTCGATCGACACGCCCACCAGGCCGGCCTCCGACAACAGGTGGCGATATGTCAGAGCATCGATGGGATCTCCGCAGTCGACCGTGCGAGCGCAGCAATCCGCTCCAATTTTCTGGACCCCATCCAGGATCAAGTCGGCGATGGCAATCCTGCCTCCCGGGACGAGGACCCTGGCGATCTCATTGAACACCGCCGCCTTATCCGCCGACAGGACTATGACGCAATTCGAAATGACGACGTCGACCGACGCGTCGGGCAGGGGTATGTGCTCGATATACCCCTCCAGGTACTCGACGTTGAACGCTCCACTTTCGAGCGCCCGGGCGCGGGCCAGGGCAAGCATCTCGGGTGTCATGTCGAGGCCCCACACCTTGCCCGTCGGGCCGACCCTCCTGGCGGAGACCAGGACGTCGCCTCCAGTACCGGATCCAAGATCGAGGACCCGGTCACCAGACCGGAGGTCAACCAGCGAAAACGGGTTGCCGCAACTCAGCGATCCCTCACTACAAGTCATGGCGAGGCTGCTGTAGCGCCGCTGCACCTCATCCCGGTGACTCACTCCTTCTTGGCGGGTCATCGGCACTCAACGGCGGACAAGAAGTCAGCCGGCACCTTTCCCAGCACCAGACCGGCTGCATCCGGGAAACACTCCAGGCACCGCTCGTTGACTTGCCAGAAGCTGGCAGTGCCAATCCGCTCAACCAGGACGAACCGCACCTCCGCCAAGATGCTGAGGTGGTGGGACACGGTCGACTGACCGACGTCGAGCCGATCAGTGATTTCACCGACCGTCATCGAACGGCCCGTCGTCGCCAGAAGGTTGAGGATCAGAAGGCGGGTGGGATCGCCCAGGGCCCGGAACCAGGTGGCCCAGGTCTCGGCGTCGGATCGGGTCACATTCATCGATCATCGACGATAATCGATGTAGTCCGCCCCGGCAAGCCTGTTTTCAGATTCCGACCGCTCGAGCCCCCGGCTCAGTCTGCCTCTTCCTCGACGAGGATCGCACCTATCGGGATTCCCTGGGTGGCGGCCTCCTCGTGGAGGATCACACCTCTTCCGGCACAGACCGTGCATTGCTCCGAGAAGCTCTCCAGCAAGCCGGCCGATACGTTCTTACGGGTCATCTCGACCAGGCCGAGATGGGAGACGTCGAAGACCTGCGTTCGGGTTTTGTCCTTGGCGAGCGTTTCGCGGAGTTTGCGGAGCACCTTGTTTTGGTTTCCCTCCGACTCCATGTCGATGAAGTCGATGACGATGATTCCGCCGATGTCGCGCAGGCGCAGTTGGCGGCCGATCTCCTCAGCCGCCTCGAGGTTGTTCTGGAGCACGGTCTCCTCGAGGTTGGACGACCCGACGAAGCGTCCCGTGTTGACGTCGATCACGGTGAGAGCCTCGGTCCGGTCGATCACCAGGTGGCCCCCGGAGGGAAGGAACACCCTTCGATCCAATGCCTTGCGGAGCTGATCTTCGACGTGGTAGCGCTCGAACAGCGGCATCTCTTCGTCATACCTGCTCACTTTCGATACAAGATCAGGGGCAGTGGCTCGCAGATATGTGCCCACCTGTTCAAAGGCTTCGGTGTCGTCGATCAGCAATCGCCGGAAATCGGGAGTGAAGTGCTCTCTGATCACCCGAATCAAGAGATCCGGTTCCTCGTATACCCGGCGAGGGGCTCCGCCGCCTTCGGACTCGACCTGGATCTGACTCCAGATCTTGGCCAGCCGATCGATGTCCGCTGCGATCTCCTCGGCGGAGGCATGCATGGCGGCCGTTCGGACGATCACACCGAAACCGTCCGGTTTGACCTGTGACAGCACTTCCCGGAGCCGGAGCCGCTCCCCTTCCGGAAGGCGTCTGGAGATCCCCTGGCTGTCGGAATCCGGCACCAGCACGAGATACCGTCCGGCCAGGGATGGAAGGCCTGTGAGGCGTGCGCCTTTGGCGCCCATTGCATCCTTGGCGACCTGAACCAGGATCTCCTGGCCTTCGGCCAGCACCTCTTCGATCCGGGGCTGACGATTGCCGAACCTCTTGGCGTCGACTTTCACATCGGCGGCGTAGACCACTCCGTTCTTGCTGGCTCCAAAATCGATGAATGCTGCCTCCATGCCCGGCAGGACGTTGCGGACCTTGCCCAGGTATATGTTGCCCACCGCCGACGTCCGATCCTGTCCCGCCACGTAGTGCTCTACGAGGACCGGTCCTTCGAGAACGACGACCTGGGTCTGATGCGGAAGGACCCTGACCAGCATCTGTTTGCGACCGACGTCCGTCGGGATGATGATCTCGTCCTCGAGCGGTCGCTCGCGACCCCCCCGCGAGGTCTGAAGACCGGGACGGTCGGCGCGCGGGCGACCATCCCTTCCTCCCCGATTGGACCGTCCCCTTTCGGCCAGTCCCCTGTCGGTTTGCGCCGAACGGGAACGGTCGCGGCTTTTCTCAGGTGGTCGTGCGACCTCGGTGACACGCCGGACCTCGACCTTCTGGCCGCCGACCCGGACTGACTTTCTTTCCTCGGTGACATCCGACGATCCCCGCCGGATGACCTCTGGTTCCTTCTTGCGAAACCATGCCATCTACCAAAGCTCCTACTTCTACTGGAGTGAGCTCCGTCCTTGGGAGGGCGTTCCTGGCGCCCAAAGGCACGGAGGTGCCAAACAAATGCGAATCCAGGGCCGACCGGCGGGCAATGATGCAGACTCCGGCAATTACGCCGGAGATGGACAGCGGTAGGGCACCTTGCCCCCCGCCTTTGGACAGCGGTAGGGCACCGGGCCCCCCGCCAAATATCAGCGGGCAGGGCTTCAGGCCTCCCGGCCGCGAATAAATCCTGAGTCCTGGCAACAAGACGGTCACCGAGTCAGTCGGCTAGTGGAAACGAATATTCCGCCGGAACGACATTTCGTCGAGTCAGCGGCAAGGGAAAGGCTAGCAGGGGGCTGGTAGCGGGCTAGTGAGCAACTTCGAGCCTTTAGGCGGCGCTTACTTACCGGCCATTACCTTCCGGCCAACGAGGAGGAGACTTTCTGGCCAACCCCGCCGTACCCGCTGCCGGCGGGCTCGCAACCCTGATCAAGGCGTTCTCGCCGCCCAGACTCGCCGTGGTCTGGAAGCCAATCGCAGTCGCCGGTCTGATTGTGGGCCTCCTGGGGGCGTCGTCCACCTGGATCCACCTCGAGATACCTGCCTTGACCGGCGAGTATTCGGTTGGACGGCAGGAGTCGGTGTGGACCGACCTGAGGCGGCCCGAAACGGGGACGCCAGACCCCACTGACCATCGCCAGATCGGCTTGGTGATCTGGTATCCAGCGGAATCGGGTACCGGTACGCCGGCTCCGTACGTTCCCGACCTCGATGCCATCAAATCGGGTCTGATTGCGAGCGGTGAATTCAACTCGATGGAAGTTGCAGGACTCGAATGGGTCCGGAGTCACGCGTTGGCGAATGCGGCCGTCTCACCCGACGCCGATCAGCACCCATTGTTGGTGCTCTCACCTGGCAATGCCACGAATGTCGAGTTTTACGGCTCCCTCGCCGAAGACCTTGCAAGCAACGGTTATGTGGTCGTCGGTCTCAATCACCCTTTCCAGGTGGCCGCGATGGCCCTGACCGACGGCTCCGTCGCCGTTTACGACACCTCCACTGACGGCGCTCCGGTCGCCGACAAGATCGCCGAGCGGGTCGCCGATGTCGAGTTCGTCTTGGACCGCCTTGGTCGGGAGACCACAGCCAGGACGCTCCTCGATGGCCGGGTCGATCTATCCCGGGTCGGAGTCCTGGGCCACTCCAATGGTGGCTTGACGGCGGCCGAAGTCTGCCGGGCGTCGAGTGCAGTGGCAGCCTGCATGAATATCGACGGCCAAGCGGCCTCCGGGCCGTTCGGGACCTCCGTCGAGCCTGCTCCGGTTGGGCTTCCTTTCATGTATCTAACCAAGGAACCGGAGATTCATCCTGCGCTGGCGGCGACCTTCGAGTTGTCGGGAAATGGCACCTTTCGAGTCGTGGTACCGGCTGCGACCCACGACCAGTTCAGCGACGGACCTCTCTTCCAGCCCGGCCTCTGGCCGCTGGATCGGACAGCCGACCACGTTCATACCGTCACCAGGGGTTTCGCCCGCGCGTTCTTCGACGAGTTCCTCGCACTCACGCCGGACCCAAGCCCCCTGCCGATCGTCGAAGCGCCGACCGACGTCTATCTCTACGGCTATCCCCTCGGGGTCAATCAGCCTCAGTGAGAACCAGCGCCGGCTGTTCGGCTTCTTCGGGGTCGTAACAAGCGCGGCACCGGGCTTCGTAGGCCCCCTGCGCACCGAGAACCACGAGGTCGTCTGATCGAACAATGCGCTGCGTGAAGAGACCAGGGCCGCCGCAGCGGTGACAGACCGCCAGCATCTTGGTAACGAACTCGGCTCTGCCACACAGGGTCGGAATCGGCTCGAAGGGTCGCCGCAGATAGTCGGTGTCGAGGCCGGCAATGACCACCTGCTTGCCCGCATGAGCAAGCCTCTCGGCGACCGCCACGAGACCATCGTCAAAGAACTGACCCTCGTCGATGCCGACC
>DATEEG010000487.1:0-3688 GCA_035281305.1 Acidimicrobiia bacterium
CGCCGGACGTTCGGATCATCTACGGGCCGAGGAAGGAACTCGACCCCGGGATGAGAGCCGACCACATCTTGCACCAAGCCCGCCAGATCCAGCATCGTGACTTCTTCCGGGTTGCCCAAATTCACGGGATCGGAGTAATCGATGAGAGCCAGACGGAGAATCCCATCGACAAGATCGTCGACGTAGCACAAAGATCGGGTCTGAGTGCCGTCACCGTGAATCGGAAGCGGTCTGTTCCGTAACGCAGCCATGAAGAACGCAGGAATCGCCCGTCCATCGTCGGGCCGCATCCGAGGACCGAATGTGTTGAAGATGCGAACGATGCGCACCGCCAACCCGTGCTCCCTTTGATAGGCCAGCGTCAAGGCCTCAGCGAAACGCTTGGCCTCGTCATAGACGCCCCGGGGCCCCACGGGATTGACATTTCCCCAGTAGGTCTCCGGCTGCGGGTTCACAAGGGGGTCCCCGTAAACCTCCGAGGTCGATGCGAGGAGGAAGGTCGCCTGCTTCGCCAGAGAGAGTCCTAACCCCTTATGGGTCCCGAGCGCTCCCACCTTGAGGGTGTGAATCGGCCACCGCAAATAGTCCACCGGCGAAGCCGGAGAGGCGAAGTTGAAGACATAGTCCACCTGCCCCGGCACGTGTAGAAAGTCGGTCACGTCGTAATCAAGGAGCTTGAAGCCTGAGTGCCCGAAGAGATGACCCACGTTGCTGGCGGTGCCTGTGATCATGTTGTCGATGCAGGTCACCTGGGCCCCCGAATAGACCAGCCAGGTGCACATGTGGGAACCAAGAAAGCCCGCCCCGCCCATGACGACCACGTGTCGACCGTCGAACTCTGGATATGGGTTCAGAAGGGGTCGGCGGGACGAGTCGGTGATGATTTCCTCCATTCGGCGATTGAGCCTAGATCGGCTAGTCGGGAATAGACCTGAAGGCTCTCGGAAGCGGGCCGATTGAAGATCAATGAACCGATCGAAGCAACGAATCCATCCCATCGTCTGGGGTCTTGCCGGGTTGGTGGCCGCACTGGCGGTTCAGACTTCCCAGGCCCTGACCATGGGTGGCTGGAGTGGCCTCCTGGCTACGGGCGAAGCCAGCCCACTCCGCCCCGTGATTGAAGATCAGCTTGGAACGGTCGCTCTTGCAGAAGACGAAGGGCACGACGGGCATGTCGCCTATGTAGTCGCCCTAGATCCGTGGGCAGAGTGGGCACACGAGGAGATACCTGAGGCCGCGTATCGATACCGGCGTATTCTTCTGCCTGCCATTGCCGGGGGGTTCGGGACTATCAACGGTCGATTTTTAATGGCAATGCTTGTCGGGATCAACAGCATGACTTTTGCTGTAGCCGCTCTGGCTATGGCCTCGCTCTCAGAGCGCCTCAGGCTCCCTGCCTGGACGCCACTCGTCGTGATCGCCAACGTCGGATTGTGGTTGTCGCTTCAAATCACGTCTCCTGACGTGCTCGCCTTCACACTTTCCCTCGTTGGACTCCTGGCGTATTTTCGGGGCAGGCATTGGCCTGCGGTCGCCGCGTTCGCTCTGAGTGCGCTCGCCAAGGAGGTCTACATCTTGATTCCGTTGGCGTTGGCCGCCTACGCATGGCGGGATCCTCCCCGTCGGGCTCTCAGCCGGGTTTACCTTGCGAGCGTCATTCCCTTAGGAGTTTGGAGCCTTTACCTCACCTCCCGGCTTCAATATCCCTTCCGATCGGGAGGAAACCTCACCTGGCCACTAAAAGGGATTGTGGATGCGAGCTCCCTCTGGGCCAGCAACTCACCTAGAGACTTGCTGTTTTTGATTCTGGCGATCGCCGCCGTACTGACGGGCATGCTCCTTGGGTATTCGAAGCGCGGCACGGTCTGGTCATGGTTGATGGCACCGTGGGTAGGGCTCGCCCTCGTATCTTCTCACTGGATCTGGGACGTTGGGAACAATGCCGCCCGCGCTTTTGTACCAGTGATCTCTCTACTTATCACGGCAATGTGGCGTCATGAGCACCCTGTCCGGTCCGGCGACCAGTTGGCGGACCTCCGTCACGTGCGTTGATGCTCACAGGCGCTCCCGCAGGAACTTTCCGGTGTAGCTCTCCGGCGTATCGACGATGTCTTCCGGCGTGCCTTGGGCCACAACGCGACCACCTCCCTCACCACCCTCCGGACCGAGGTCGATGATCCAATCAGCCGACTTGATCACATCAAGATTGTGTTCGATCACTACCACCGTGTTGCCGGTGTCGACCAGTCGCTGCAGCACTTGCAGGAGCTTGCGGATGTCTTCGAAGTGGAGACCGGTGGTGGGTTCATCGAGTATGTAGAAAGTGCGGCCCGTTGCTCTCCGACCCAACTCGGAGGAAAGCTTGATCCGTTGCGCCTCCCCCCCCGAGAGGGTGGTGGCCGACTGTCCCAGCCGAATGTAACCCAACCCTACGTCGTAAAGAGTCTGCAGAATGCGGACGATCTTGGGTTGGTTGGCGAAGACGGAGAGAGCTTCTTCCACCGACATGTCCAGCACCTCGGCGATCGAGTGGCCCTTCCAGAGGATTTCCAGGGTTTCCCGGTTGTAACGGGCGCCCCGGCACACCTCACAGGGGACATAGACATCGGGGAGGAAGTGCATCTCGATACGAATGGTCCCATCCCCGGCACACGCCTCGCAGCGTCCCCCTTTGACGTTGAAAGAGAAACGACCCGGGAGATAACCCCGGGCGCGGGCTTCGGGAGTAGCGGCGAAGAGGCCGCGAATGTGGTCGAAGACGCCGGTGTAGGTAGCAGGGTTCGAGCGGGGCGTGCGCCCGATCGGGGACTGGTCGATGTTGATCACCTTGTCGATGTGCTGCACGCCGTTGATCCGCAGGTGGCGGCCGGGCACCACCCGGGACCGGTAGAGCTTCTGATGGAGAGCTTCGAAAAGGATGTCCTGGACCAGGGTCGACTTCCCCGAACCGGACACCCCGGTGACGCAGGTGAAGACTCCGAGAGGGAACTCGACCGTGACATCCTTTAAGTTGTGTTCGGCCGCTCCTACCACGCTGATGGCTTTGCCGTTTAAGGGGCGACGGATCAGAGGTAGCTCGATCCGCCGCCGTCCGGCCAGATAATCGCCAGTGACCGATGTCTCCTCGGCGACAAGGTCGGCGACCGAGCCCTGGGCGACGATGTATCCCCCGTGTTCTCCCGCTCCGGGCCCAATGTCCACGATGTGGTCGGCGGTGCGAATGGTGTCTTCATCGTGTTCGACCACGATCAGGGTGTTGCCCAGGTCGCGCAGCCGGATCAAAGTTTCGATCAGTCGTTGGTTGTCTCTTTGGTGTAGGCCGATTGACGGCTCATCGAGGATGTAGAGAACTCCCACCAGGCCTGACCCAATCTGGGTGGCGAGGCGGATGCGTTGGGCTTCTCCCCCGGCGAGGGTGGCGGCGGAACGGGCCAGGGTGAGGTAGTCGAGGCCGACATCGACCAGAAACTGCACACGGGCCTTGATCTCTTTGATCACCCTCCCGGCGATTTGTTGTTCCCGCTCAGTGAGGCTCCAACTATCTACCAGCCCCGCAAGGTCCCCGACACCCAGGATGGAGATTTGGTGGATGTTGTGGGCCCCGATAGTGACGGCTCGGGTCACCGGGTTGAGCCTGGCTCCACCACAGGCATCGCAGGGGACTTCTCGCATAAACTCCTGATACCAT
>DATEEG010000488.1:0-2055 GCA_035281305.1 Acidimicrobiia bacterium
GTCGGGTGGTGACCTGCGTGGTGCCCTGGGAGTGGGACAGCTCCTGCACCCGCACCGACGCCCGCGACGACAACACCCGCTTCCACGACGCCGCATGCCTCCATCCGAGCGGCATCCTCAATGCCTATGTCGCCGCCGTCACTTTTCCCACCTGGAACTTCCGTAGCGGTCTCAGCACCGGCCCTGCCACCTCGACTTTCGAATTGGGTTTGCCAGGAGATATCCCGTTGGCGGCCGATTGGACCGGGTCCGGCGAAGCGACTGCGGCGGTAGTCAAGGGGGTCACCCATGGCCGGGCAGGGGACGTCTCGCTGACCTGGCATATCCGCCAGGTCGCCGGGGCTGGCCAGCCCGACCTGGTCTTCAACTACGGGTCGCCCGGCGACACCCCTGTCGCCGGAGACTGGACCGGCAAGGGCTGGGACACGGCCGGCGTCTTCCGTGGCGGTCAGTGGTTCCTCCGTCATCGCAATTCGAATGGCTCCCCCGACCTCAGCTTCACCTTCGGCCAGCCGGGCGACATCCCGGTGGTAGGTGACTGGAACGGGGATGGCATCGACGGGGTGGGCGTCGTCCGCGGATCGCGCTGGATGCTGAAACATTTCCCAAGCCCCGGTGGAGCCGACCTCGAATTCGACTTTGGCGACGCCGCCGGGGTCCCCGTCGTCGGCGACTGGAATGGCAACAGCGTCGACAGCATCGGGCGCTTCTCGGGAGGGACTTGGTCGCTCAAGAACGCTCTGGAGGCGGGGCCGGCCGATTACACCTTTTCATTTGGCGCTCCCAACGCCCTCCCGGTGATTTGGGGAAGGATCAGCTGAGCGATGGAGGCGTTGGTCGTGATGGAGGGAATCGTCATCGCCCTCTTGGTGATCTTGGTGGCCGGCCTGCTGAGGAGCCACGCCGAGATCCTTCGCCAGCTCGCCGAACTCGGCGGGGGTGAGCGTCGAGAGAGCCGTCTGCAGCCGCCGCGGCGCCTTTCCCGCCAAGGGCCAGTCTCTGTGCTGACGGGCAATACCACCGACGGTGGCTCCGTCGCCGTCGCCCTCTCGGGCTCGCGAGGTCACACTTTGCTTGCTTTTCTCTCGACGACCTGTGTCGCCTGCGGTGCCTTCTGGCAGGGAACGCCGCCCGAGCTCGAAGGCATCAGGACGCTTCTGGTAACGAAGGGAGAGGAGGCAGAGAGCCCGGCCGAGCTTTCCCGCTTGGAGACGAATGCGGTGACGACAGTCATGTCAACCGCGGCCTGGGAATCATTCGCCGTTCCCGCCACCCCCTACTTCGCCCTGGTCGACAATCGCGATGGTCGCGTGGTCGGGGAGGGTTCTGCCCCCACTTGGGAGCAGGTCGGAGAAATGGTGGCCCGGGCACTGGTCGATGAACGCCATTCACTGCGCCGCTCGACGCGGGAACGCAAGGCGGACACGGATGAGGAGCTGGCTCGCGCCGGCATCGAACCGGGCGATCCCCGTTTGTTTCAACCACCAGTCGGAGGTGATCGGTGAGCCTGCTCGCTGGAGAAGGACTCGCCGTGGAGTTGCCTCCGGGATGGGAGGGAGCGATCGGGAGATCAACAGAACTTCCCAACGGCGCTCAACGTAACGTCGTGGCCCATTTCGCCAGCTTCCCCCTGCCCCCACGTCGGGGCGACTTTGGCGGTGGCGCGGTTGACCTGATGGACGCGGGCGATGCTCTCGTCGTCCTCTTCGACTACGGACAGAGTGCGGTGGGGTCGGCTTTGTTCGCATCGGAGGGCGTGCCGTCGGTGAAAGCCAGTGACTTCGATCGCGACATTCTCCAGAAGTCGATTCCAGGACAGAGTGGCGTGCAAAGGTTTTTCACCGTCGCCGGGCGGGCGTTTTGTCTGTACGTAGTGGTCGGCAGCCACATCGACCGGGCCGATGTCATCCCGGACGTCAATCAGGTCCTGGGGAGTCTGCGTATCTCATGAAAAAGTGGTCTTTCTTGGTGATGGCCTTGGTCTTGCTCGCGGCCCTGCCCGCCGGAGCAGCCGGGATCAGCGGTGCCTTCATCGACGACGACGGCTCCGTGCAC
>DATEEG010000489.1:0-2413 GCA_035281305.1 Acidimicrobiia bacterium
CACGCCCGCACGCTCAAGGCCCAGCACGACAGTGAGGATGTCAAGGGCACCGATGACCACGAACTGCACTCCGAACAGGAAATTGACCCTCCCGGTGCCAACGGATCCCCTCAGCGCCTCCAATCCCTCCAGGGCGCTGGCGAATATCGAGCGCCGCTCGCTGTGAGACTCGCTGTGTCGCAGGTCCAACGATCGAGTTATCACGGCTCCTACCGCCGTAGCTGCTGCGGCCGCCCAGAAGACCGCCCCGGGGCCGCTGAACGCCAGCACCGCGGCCGTGATCAGAGGTCCTCCGAAGTAGCCGAATCCTTCAGTCGAGCTCGAAAGGGAGTTGGCCACGGTGAGTTGACCGGGCGTCTCGGAGATGTCAGGGATGGTTGCGTAGTGGACCGGTCGAGTCATCGTGACTCCGGTCGCCGCCACGACGGCCGTGAAATAGACCACCGCGGGGTGAAGGTCGAATGTGAGTGCCGCGGCCGTGGCGGCAAAGGCTGCTGCCTGGAATGAAAACCCCAGGGAAAGCGCACGATCGCGGCGGAAGCGGTCGCCGATCTGGGAGAGCAGCGGCGCCAGCAGGGTCGCGGGGACCAGTTGGGCGACGGCGATGAGCCCGGCGGCGGGGGCACCTCCGACGTCGTAGGCCCACACCAGGATCGCCACCCATGTGGCCTGCTCGGCGGCGTTGAAGATCAGGTAGGCACCGAGGACGCGTCGCAGCGCCGACGACCGCATCAAGGCGCGAAATTGGTCCCCCCGGCCTTCGACGATCATCCGGGACCGCGCGGACGCAGGGTGCGTGCTGCTATCAAGGCCTGGTGCCGATAGATCGAGGTCGTTGATTGGAGCCGATTGGTGAGCTCCTGGTCGCAATTGCGATCCTCTTCGGCCTGGTCGGCATCGTGGTTGCGGCCATTCCCGGGTTGATCCTCATCTGGGGGGCGGTCCTGGTCTGGGCCCTCGTCGAACAAAGCCTCACCGGCTGGGTAGTCCTGGGCATCGCCACCGTACTCACCGTTGCCGGCCAGGTCGTGAAGTACCTCGTCCCGGGTCGACGCCTGCGTGAAGCCGGTATTCCCGGGCGTTCCATCTTCGTTGGTGCGGTCCTGTCGGTCGTCGGGTTGTTCGTCGTCCCCCTCGTCGGCTTCATAATCGGCTTCGTCCTCGGGGTTTATCTTGCCGAACGCTACAGACTCGGAAGCCACGCCCAGGCCTGGCCCAGCACCAAACGAGCGATGTCCGCCGCCGGGCTGTCGATTCTGATCGAGCTGTTGGCCGGTCTCGGCATCGCCGGGACCTGGGTGATGGCGGTGACGGTCCTTTAACGCCCTTTCAGCTCTTCCAACTCTTCCAGGGTCCCGGGCCAGTCGTCGCCGAGCAAACGCGAGAGGGATCGATCCGCCAGCAGCCGGCCCCCGGTCTGACAGGTCGGGCAGTAGTTGGTCTCGTTGTCCGCGTAGACGATTCGCTGCACTGCGGTTCCGCACCGGGGACAGGCTTCACCGTACTTGCCGTGCACGGCCATCTCAGGTCGGAAGGCGGTGACCTTGGCGGGCCATTCGTCTCCGACCTGGCTGCGAAGAAGGTCGGTCCATTTGATCAACTGTCCGACGGTGGCGGTGTGGAGGCGTTCGATCTCTTCGGCGTCGAGCTGGCGGGTCCGGGCCACCGGGGAGAGCCGGGCTTCCCACAGAATCTCATCCGAAAAGGAGTTGCCGATACCGGAGAAGATACGAGGATCGGTCAGGGCCCGTTTGAGGGTTCGGTTCTCGGCCGCAAGGGCCGCCGCGAATTCCCCCGAGCTCGCTTCGAGCGGTTCCACACCGCCCCGGTCCTCTCTCTCGAGCGCCTCTTCCCCGTGGAGGATCCAGATGCCCGCGCGCTTCTTGGTGCCTTGTTCGGTCAGGATCAGCGACCCGTTATCGAAATCGAGGGCGGCCAGGCCTACCTTCTTCGGGACCAGGGCCCCCGCCGCCTTCCATTGCAGACGTCCCGCCACCATGAGGTGGATCACCAGAAAAAGCTCGTCGGGAAACTCGAAGACGATCCGCTTGCCGAGCCGCCGCAGCCTTACCACGATTTGGCCTTGCGGTGCCGAAAACGGCGGGTCGTAGGTTCGGAGCACGGCCGGCGAGGCAACCCTGACCCTGTTGAGAGTGCGGCCGACCACCCGTGCCTGGAGGGCTTCGATATAGATGGTGATGTCGGGTAGTTCGGGCACATTCCAAAGCTAATGCCCCCGTAGATTCAGGTACCTTGCATTCCCCGATGACGACGGTCGCTCAACAGTGGGTCCTCGCCCGAACCCCGCAGGGTCTCCCCCAGCTGGCCGACTTCGAGCTCCGAGAAGTCCTGTTAGACGACCTCGAACCGGGCCAGGTCCTCGTCGCCAATCGTTTTGTCTCCGTCGATGCCG
>DATEEG010000490.1:0-8999 GCA_035281305.1 Acidimicrobiia bacterium
CATGGGTTATTCCGATCACGGGCTGAGGAGTTGCCGAAATTACGCGGCTGAGCCAGCCCGGGAGAAACTCAACGAGCATCTCGGCGCCCAGGTCTGCCAGCCTCGTCGTCAACTCTCCCGCGGTTTCGTCACGGCCGATCACCACGGTCGACCCCGCGATGAGAGGGCCGGTGTCGAGGCCTTCGTCCAAAAGCATGATCGACACGCCGGTCTCCCCATCCCCGGCCAAGAGGGCCGCCACCACCGGGTTGGCCCCTCGCCACCGCGGGAGCAAGGAAAAGTGCACATTCAGAAAGCCTCGGGTCGGGATCGACAGGGCCGCAGGACGGATGAGGGTGCCGTAGGCAGTGACGACACCGATGTCGATCTGACCGAGACCTTTCAGTGCGTCCGTCAGCTCGGACCCATTGGCGGGCTGCAGCGTCGCCAGGCCCAGTCCGATCGCGGCCTCCTTGACCGGTGAAGGCACGGGCCGCGTCGATCGTCCCCGAGGCTGGTCAGGCCGGGTGACGACCGCCACCACCGTGGCCACTTTCGATAACGAGATCAGCGTGGGCACTGCCGCCGCGGGCGTTCCGAGGAACACTGCCCGGACCGGGGGCGCACTCACTCGGTCTCGGCCAGACCCAGGACGGCGTTGCGGAGTTCCTTCAGGGCCTGCTTGCGAGTCTTGTTGTCGAGTCGCTCGAGGAGGAGGATCCCGCGGATGTGGTCGATCTCGTGTTGCAGAACGCGTCCAGTCAACTCGTCGCCGGCGTATTCGACCTCTTTCCCATCGAGGTCCAGTCCTCGGGCCCGAACGAAGCCGGGGCGCATGATCGGCCAGAAGTAGCCGGGGACCGAAAGGCAACCCTCGTCGTACTCAAATTCTCCTGACGTCTCGATGAGATCGGGATTGATCAGAACCTGGGCGCCTTTGCCATCCTGGATGTCGAACACGATCACTGCTCGGGGAACCCCGATCTGGGGTGCTGCCAGCCCGACTCCCGGGGCGTCGTACATCGTCTCGATCATGTCGTCGACGAGCCTGCGCACACCGGCATCGATTTCCTTGACAGGAGCAGCAGGCATCCGAAGGACGGGATCGCCGAACGAGCGAATGGGGTAGATCATGCGGTGGGCGGGGCGTGGTGTGAGGGGCGTGATGAAATGGTCAACGGATCTCCAGGATGCGGAAACAATAAACGGCGGGGCGCGTCTTACGCACCGCGCACGGTCGCGTCACAGTTCGATGGGATCGACGTCCACTCGGACGGCGACTCCGGCGTCACGCCATCGTTGGACAAGCGGTCGGAGCTGATGGCGGACCTTGCTGAGGTCGGTGCCTTGAAGCAGCCAGCGAACCCCTCCACTGGCACGGGGAGCCGGACCGAGGACCGTCGCTCCGACGGCGGCATCTTTCAGCCAGACATCCGACCCGTCCGGAAGGCTTCCCCGCGCTTCGACGATGACCAACTCTCCCGAGGGCGGAAACCCGAACCGAGCACGAACATCACGTTCGGTCTCGAGGAAGGGCACCGGATCTCCTCGCTTCAGCGCGAGGAAGACCGGATGCTCGGGCAAGCTCGTTTGCAGGAGGCAGCGGGCTCCGCGGCCCTCCACCTTTCCGGCCAGCCTCGCCAGTACCCGTAATGCCTCCTCCGAGGCCCGGAAATGCGTACCGAGGATGAGCCCGTCGGGATCGACGGCCACCGCCAGATCGAGAGGAGGCTGAGCGGCCAGATCGGCCTCGCTCCCCACTTGAATCTGAACGTCGGCCGGGGCCTGGCCGACCCGGTCATCGAGGGTGCGCCTGAGTTCCTCGACAATCCTGCCGACCCCGGCTCCGAGCGGCACGAAGCGGTCGTGCCCGCAGTTGAGGCACGGCCCCAGCCCTGCCCCGCACCGGGGACAGACCGGGGAGGTTTCGGGACGAGAACCACAGTTCGGGCATTGCCGCAGGGTGCGGCACCGTTCGCAGCGGGCGGCAGGTGCGTATCCCCGGCGATGAGCGAACACGAACACCCTCCCTCCACGGGCCGCCACCGCCTTGATGGCGCTCATCGCAACTTGCCCGACCACCCCCGCAATGGGGGGTTCCGCCTGGCGATCGACCACCTCCACCGGCGCCCAGGCCCTCCTCCCGGAATGCACCACCGACGCACCTGTCGCCAGGGTCTCCAGACTCGGCGTCGGACCGACGAAGCAGAGGTGGTGCCCGGCCACGGCGGCCCGGGTCCGCATCATGTCGCGCACCGCCACGGTCGGTGTCTGCCGATCCTTCATGGCGCGTCGCCCTTCCTCGACCACCACCACTATGGAGAGATCTCCGATCAGCCATGAGGCCACCCGGGGGGTGCCGACGATCAGCTTCGGTCCGCTCTGGACAGCCGCCCAGGCTGTGGTTACCTCGGCATCGCTGGCGTTTGGCGTGACGACAACGAGGTTCGCTGCCGCCCACGGTCGGATTGCGCCGGCGAGAAGATCGACTTCGTCACCGGTGCCGGCGATGACGAGGACGCTGCGCCCCGCCCGCAGCGAAGGGCCTGCAACCACCGGCAGCCAATCCATGTCCCACCAGCGGGCGATGTAGGCCACCGGTGGCTGGCGCTTGCCGCTGGCAGCAGCTGCCGACCACGGCGCCAAAGGATGGCGGCCCGACCCCGAGGATGTTTCACCTTGAAAGCGCGGCGCGGGCCCGACACTGACTGTCTTGTCCGGATTCGCGTTCTTGGCGAGATTCGGGGGTGCGCTTCTGTCGAGCATCACCGATACCGGGGCGACGTAATGGTGGGCGGCCCAGGTCAGGCTCTTGAGCAACTCTCCGTCGAACGTTTTCGGCTCCATCGAAACCGCGGCGATGGGCCGGAGACGTCCGGGTTGTCGGCGGCTCAACTCGACAACGTAGCCCCGGACCTTGCGACCGCCGAGGGGGATCCGGACCATGGTCCCGACACCGATGATGGCCTCTTGCGAAGGCGGGATCGAATACCAGAAGCCGTTGTCTACCGCGAAGGTTGGGACCGACGGCACCACCCGGGCGGCGGCCACGATCCCGGGTTGATTGGTTCCGCCCGATGATGCGGAATCGGCGGGGATCAGAGAGCTTCCGCGGCTCTGCGGAGGTCCGGGGCCACTGCGGTCGACTCCCAGGGGAACTCGGGCCGACCGAAGTGGCCGTAGGCAGCAGTGGGACGGTATATCGGACGCCGCAGATCCAATCGGTCGAGGATGGCTCCGGGTCGGAAGTCGAAGAAGTCGGTGACGAGCTTTTCGAGTCGATCGGGGTCGATCTCGGACGTTCCGGCGGTGTCGATGTGAATCGAAAACGGTGCCGCCCTTCCGATGGCGTATGCGAGTTGAACTTCGCATCGGCTGGCCAGGCCGGCAGCCACGACGTTCTTAGCCGCGTGACGGGCCGCATAGGCAGCCGAGCGGTCGACCTTCGTCGGGTCCTTTCCCGAAAAGGCCCCTCCCCCGTGACGGGCATATCCCCCGTAGGTATCGACGATGATCTTGCGGCCGGTGAGCCCGGTGTCGGCGTGAGGGCCGCCGACTTCAAAGCGACCGGACGGGTTGACGAAGAAGGAGATGTTGTCAGTCAGCAGGTGCTCGGGGATCGATGGCAAGACGACCTGCTCCCAGAGGTCGTGCCGCATGGCG
The DNA here is from genome assembly GCA_035281305.1 of Acidimicrobiia bacterium. Taxonomy (GTDB): domain Bacteria; phylum Actinomycetota; class Acidimicrobiia; order Spongiisociales; family ZC4RG35; genus DATEEG01. Next base: position 3,643 of record DATEEG010000490.1, read on the forward strand.
TTGTCGATGTCGGCGGCAGGGCTGTGGTGGGCCGAGATGAGAAGGCTGGTAACCCGGATCGGGATTCGTCCTTCATACTCGACCATCACCTGAGTCTTTCCGTCCGGCCGGGGGTAATCAAGGGTCCCGTTTTGGCGGACCAGGGAGAGACGTTGGGCAAGTCGGTGGGCCAATTGGATCGGGATCGGCATGAGTTCGGGGGTTTCGTCGATCGCAAACCCGAACATGATTCCCTGGTCACCAGCGCCCAGGAGGTCATAGACGTCGTCCGAACCGGCCCTGGCCTCTTCGGCCCGATCTACACCGGCTGCAATGTCGGGGCTCTGGTGATGGATCAGGACGTTGACCTCGACGGTGTCGGCGGAGAACTGGGCGTCCCCGAGGTAACCGATGTCGGCAATCGCTTCGCGTGTGACTTTTTCGATATCGAGGGAGGCGGTTGTGGTCAGCTCGCCGGCAACGACTGCCTTCCCGGTCGTGACGAGGGTTTCACAAGCGACTCGACCCATGGGGTCCTGGGTGAGGACCGCATCGAGAACGGTGTCGGACACGGCATCGGCCAGCTTGTCCGGGTGCCCCTCGGTGACCGACTCGGAAGCGAAGAACCAACGGCGCATAGCGGCGACGAGCTTACCGGGGAAGAGTCATCTGGTTGCTGATCAGGTCCCACAACCGGCGGGCGACCTCGGTCTTTGGCGCCATCTCCCAATCGTCGATTCGTCCGTCGGGGAAAACGATCGCGACGTGGTTGGTGTCCACCCCGAAGCCGGCGCCCGGTTCCGTGACGTCGTTGGCCACCAGAAGATCGACCTTCTTGCTGGCGGCTTTGACGGTGGCCCGCTCGAGCCAGGTCTGCTCCGAAGTTCCGGTCTCTGCCGCGAATCCGACGACGAAAGGCCTCGGGTCGCGTGCGAGAACGGAGGCTAAAACGTCAGGGGTCTTGACCAGCTGCACCTCGGGAGGGCCGTCGGTCCGGGCAAGTTTTTCAGCCGAAGGCCCGGACGGGCGGAAATCTGCCACTGCCGCCGCCATGACCGCGACGTCGGCTTCGACTTGTGAGGCGGCATCCGCCATGTCCTGGGCCGATTCGACCCGGACCACTGTCACCGCAGGGTGGCTGGGCCGTTCGGCGGTCGTGACCAGGACGACATCCGCTCCGCGGCGGGCGGCTTCGTCGGCGACGGCGTGGCCCATCTTTCCGGAAGATCTGTTGCCGATGTAGCGAACCGGGTCGATCGCCTCGCGGGTGCCTCCAGCCGTCACCAAGACCTTTACGCCCGACAGACTGAGGGCATGGGAACTACCGCCGAAGAGACCGTCTAGAGCCGCAACGATCTCATCTGGTTCCGCCATTCGGCCGATCCCCTCGTCTCCTCCGGCCAGCGTCCCGGTCGCCGGCCCCACGAAGTGGTGGCCATCATCTCGCAGCTGGGTGATGTTGCGAACCGTGGCCGGGTGCTCCCACATCTCCGTGTGCATAGCCGGGGCGAGCAGCACGGGTGAGCGGGTCGCCAGGAGTGTGGCCGATACGGGTTCCTCGGACAGCCCTGTGACCAGACGGGAAAGTGTGGCGGCGGTGGCGGGCGCCACCACCACGGCCTCGGCCCACCGGCCGAGGTCAGTATGAGGACTGACGAGATCGGACGAGAAGAGGCTGCGAATGACCGGTTTGCCGGTCAGAGAAGCAAAGGTGGTCGGCCCGATGAAGTTGACGGCCTCGTCGGTCATCACCACCCGGACTTCGGCGCCTGCTTCGATAAGACGCCGGCACAGAAACGCCGACTTGTAGGCGGCAACTCCACCGGTGACCGCAAGGACGATGCGTCGTCCGTTGAGGTTGGTCACGGGAGGTCAGGATCGAGGCTCAGGCCTCGACGCGCTCCACCGTCACCTTGCCCTCGGCAATCTCCTCCATGGCGATGGTGAGGGGCTTGCGGGACAGGGTGTTCACCTGTGGTGGTACGTATTCACCGATCCCGCCCCCAAGTTGGGAGTAGTAGGCATTGATCTGGCGGGCCCGGCGGGCCGCCACCACGACGGTGGCGAAGCGATTGCCGATGTTGTCGATGACATTCTCGATCTTCATACGTGGAGCTCCTGGTTATAAACCAGTCTACTCGGGCGGGGTTGGGGCACTGATGGTTCCGTGCGTCACCCCATCAGCCTGTCAACCTCTTCGATTGCCCTCTCCAGAACATCGTTCACGACGACGTGATCGAACAGGGCCTCAGCTTCTTCCATCTCCCTCCGGGCGATGTCGAGGCGCTTGCGGATGTCGGCTTCGCTGGTGTCACCCCGCCGGCGGAGGCGCCCTTCCAGTTCCTCGAGGCCCGGAGGGACGATGAAGAACATCACGGCATTCGGATGGCTCGCCCGGACCTGGCGGGCACCCTGAACCTCGATCTCGAGCAGAACATCCTCACCCGAGAAGAGGTGGTCCATCACCGGTTTGCGCAGCGTTCCGTATCGGCGGCCGTTGTATTCGGCCCACTCCAGGAGGTCTCCGGTTTCGAGCAATGCCGCAAACTCTTCGGGCTGGAGAAACCAGTAGTGCACCCCATGGGTCTCGGCGGGGCGGGCCTCCCGGGTCGTCGCCGACACCGAGAAGTACAGGGGTCGTCGCTGTCTGAGACCCGCGACCACCGAGGACTTCCCGGCTCCGGACGGGCCGGAAACGACGAAGAGACGGCCGGTGGGCCCCGTCTCCGCGGGTTCTTGGTCAGCTGAGATGTTGGAGGAGGGCGGCGCGCTGTCTGTCACCGAGGCCTCGCAGTCGCCTGTTCGAAGCGATCCCGAGCTCCTCCATGAGGCGCTTGGTTTTGATCTTGCCCAGTCCGGGAAGCGACTCGAGCACTGACTCGACTTTCATCCCCCCGATGTAATCCTCCGTGTTTCCCCGCTCCAGCACTTCGACCAACGTCACGGAGCCCGTCTTCAGCAACTCCTTCACCTCGGCGCGGAGACGGCGGGCCTCCCCGGCTTTTGCCAGCGCCGCGGCTCTCTGTTCGGGTGTGAAGACCGGTGGTCCGGATTGCGTCATGCCCGGGATGGTAAACACTGCTCCGGCTCAGACCGGGTTCATCCTGGTCGGGCCGGCCTGCCGCGCCACGACCACCGCCGCCACCGCCAGAGCCATCGCCAGGGCAGCCGCCAGATTGGCAAGCCAATGGAAGCCCCAACCTTGCTTGATCAAACCCGAAGTCAGCGCGGCTGCCGCGGCGAGACCGCTGAGGAGTGTGTCCGACAGCCCCTGGGCCGCGACTCGATTGCGATCGGGCACCGAAGCGGTCAGCAACGACGAACCGGCGATCAGACCAAAGCTCCAGCCCAGCCCAAGTAGGAAAAGCCCGACGAATATCAGCCACGGCTGGTAGCCGGCCACCACCGCAGCAAGCACTCCGGCCACCAGCACCAGAGCGCCGTCCCGGATGGTGCGGGACGCTCCCATTCGGTCGGTGTAGCGGCCAACCAAAGGTGAGAACCCGTACATACCGAGCACATGGACGGCGATGACGCCGCCTGACAACCACGCCTGACCGTGGTCGCGCATATGGAGCGGAGTCATGGTCATGACCGCCACCATGACGGCTTGGCTCACTATCAGGGAGCCCATGGCAAGCAGGGCGAGAGGCGAAGACCGGACCGCCCACCATGCTTCCGTGAGCTGACGAGGAGTCCGTGCACTCGGGGGCAGCCCTGCCCGTTCGGCGCGGATCAGGAGAGGATCCGGGCGCAGCCGGGCCGCGGCCCACGACGCCGCGATCAAGTACAGGAGCGACGCGGCGACCATCGGCCCGACCCACGAGGCCAGGCCCAGCGAGCGGCCTACGGTGTCTTCGGTGGTGTTGAGGATCGGGCCGAGGACTCCGCCAATTGTTGCCACCCAAACGACCCGCGAGATGTCGCGGGCCCGCCGATCGGGAGTCGCCAGATCAGCCGCAGCGAATCTGGACTGAAGGCTCGCCGCCTGCCCGCCGCCGAAGATCGTCATCCCGATGAGCAGCAGCCAGAAGACTTCGACCTGTCCGGCCAGCGCAGCGAGACCAGCACCGATGGCACCGAGGCCATACCCGGTCCATAGGGCCGGACGACGGCCCTTCCGGGCGGCAAGTCCGGCCAGTGGTGAGGCAATCACCGCGGTCCCGAGCGTTCCCACGGCGGCGGGCAGGCCGGCGAGGCTGTCGCTTCCGAGGACTTCTGCCGCCAGAAGCCCGAGCGCAGCCGCCATCGAGGCCGCCGCGGCGGTCCCGACCGATTGGCCCACCATCAACGTATTGATCGTGCGCCGCTGGATGGCGTCGTGTGGAATCTTTGCCTCTGTCACTACCCGATCCCCCAGTTGTCGGCGATGACCCCGAAGGTCACCTCGGCCAGGCGAATGCCTCCGGCGGTAGTCAGGTGGATCCCATCGTTCAGGCGCATGTCGACCAGGTCGCCGTCGGCATCAGTCAGATACTCGGAGAATTCACCATCGGCGCCCGTGAAAACCGGCCAGCTATCGACGAAATTGACCATCTCGAAACGATCGGCTTCGGACCGATAGATCTCGTTGAGGACCTCCACCTTCTGGCGAAAATCCTCGGAGCGAACTATCGGCATGCCCATCCAATAGACATCGCGGCCATCCTCATCGAGGTCGGCCATCAGGTCGCCGACCCTCTGCCGGTACTCGGCCAGCCAGGTCTCGGACCCAAACTCGTGCCAGGTGCCGTCGATCTGGATCGCCTGGGCGTCGTTGCCTCCAAAGGACAGAACGATCACGTCAGGATCCTGCAGTTCCCGAATCTCTCGCAGGCGAACCGGCCAGTCGAGAAAGTCGGGCCGCGTGAGCCCCGAAGAAAACTCGTAGAGCACTTCGGTGACCTCGACCAGACCTCCCGCCTCGGCAGTGTTCTCGAGCATCGGCCCGAACTGGCCGACCATCGAGTCTCCGCCGATGAACATCCGCAAAGGATCGCCCGCAGTTATCTCACGGCGGGAAGGGGCCGTTGTTGTTGTCGTGGGCTCGGGCCGGGCGACCGGAGCGGGAGCCGTCGTCGTGGTCGATGACAAGACGGCGCCGTCTTCCCTTCCTATAGCGGCGTCCACAAGATTGTGGGGCACGTCGAGGCGAAACGTCCGGGTAAACCAATCGAGGGGCTCAATCATCGCGATGGCAACATCGCGTTTCCACCCCGCCTCCTGGCGTTCGGCGGTGCGCCGGATGTCGGGCGCATTAAGTATCAGACCAATCACCAGGGCGAGGATGGTCACGGCGATTACCTGGCCCGCCGGCATTGTTCGCGACGAGGGTGTCGTTGGCTGCATCAGAACTGGAAGTAGATGAACGGGGCGACACCTTCGGGACCGAGGCTGTC
>DATEEG010000491.1:0-5832 GCA_035281305.1 Acidimicrobiia bacterium
GATTCGCTGCTCGGGCAGCCATCCTCCCGGGGGATCCCCGGCGGAGGTCTGGCGGGTGACGGCCACTGCGATTCCCTCCATCGGATTCATCGAGGTCACCGGCCAGTCGCTGCCAAAGCTCACTCTGGCTCCGGCCCTCAACAGTGCCCCGATGGGGTATTGCCAGGCGCTTCGCTCCTCGCCGAGCCGGGGGATGGTGAGGTCCACCATTACCGGGTTGAGCTGAGCCCAGAGCGGTTCCAGGTTGGCGATCACTTCGAGTTCGGCGAAGCGGTGCAGGTCGTCGGGATGGACCAGCTGGGCATGGGCAATGGTCGCCCGTCGATCGCGGTGCCCGTGTTGAGTCATGGTCGCCTCGAGGGCGTCGAGGGCGTTGCGGATCCCGGCGTCGCCGATCGCATGGATGTGGATCTGGAAGCCGTCGCCGTCGAACGCCATCACCGCCTCGCGCAGGCCGGCCGGCGTCCAGTTGGCAATCCCGTGGTAGCCAGGATGATCGGAATATTCGTCGATGACCGCGGCGGTCCCGGTTTCGATGATGCCGTCGGCAAAGAACTTGATCGTCTCGACCTTGACCCGGTTGCCGTTGCGGGCGGTCCGGGCTCGCTCCCTGGCCGCCGCGAATAACGGCCGCTGCTCCTGCCAGTGATCGGGGTCGGCGTGGAGGGCGATGCCTGCCCGTGGCAGCGTTGCGTCCGATCCCGCCAGGTCGAGAAAGGCTTCCAGGTCCGCGGGCTGCGCCATGGCTTCTTGTACCCAGGTGATCCCGTTCGCTCGAAACAGCTCGAGGGCCCCGCGGCCACCGGCCACCCGATCCGCATGAGTGAGAGGAGGAGCGGCGGCCTCGATGAGGGCCAGGGCCGACTCGAGCAGAGCCCCGCTCGGCGATCCATCCTCCCGGCGGACGATCTCCCCGTGGGCCGGGTCGGGAGTGCTGGCATCGATTCCGGCCCGCTGTAGGGCGACCGAGTTGACCCAACCGGTGTGCCCGTCGCTGGCGGTGAGCCAGACCGGGCGGTCGCTCACGACGCGGTCGAGGATGCCGGCGTCGCCGCGGGCGTTGGGAAGCATGGCGGGCAGGTACCCGAACCCTTTTATCCACTCGCGCTCGGGATGCTGGTCGGCGTAACGGCGTACGACGTCGAGAAGCTGGTCGAGGTCGCCGATCCCGTTGATTGGCGCCCCCGCCAGGTGGGCACCGCCCAGCACCGGGTGGCAGTGACCGTCCCGGAATCCCGGTACCAGGGTCTTGCCGGCCAGATCCACCTTCTCGGAGGTGGCGTCGGCTAGCTGGAGAGCTTCTTCACCGAGCGCGACTATTCGATCACGTTCGATCGCGACCGCCGAGGTCCGCCGCCCGTTCGGGTCGGAGGTGATGATGGTCCCACCGGCGAAGACCGTTCGCTTCATCCGGCTCCCGTGATGGTCCCGACCACCCCTTCGACCGATTCACCGGATCGGCGGAGGGCAAAGACCATCACCCCCAGTGCCACCAAGGTCGCCGCCAGCGTCACGGTGGAGATAGCGGCCAGATCGCCGCGCAAACCGGTCCGTAGGGCGGAGAACACGTAGACCGGCAAGGTCGTGCCGCCGGAAGTGCTCACGAAGCTGGAGATGATCACGTCGTCGAGCGAGAAGGTGAACGACAACAACCCCCCGGCCAGGACCGCCGGAAGCATCAACGGCAGGGTGATCTGTCGGAAGGCTCGCCAGGGCGTGGCCCCGAGGTCGGCGGCGGCCTCCTCCAGCGATTCGTCGAGCCCCTGCAGTCGCGCCAGCACGATCAAGGTCACCACCGCCGAGTTGAAGATCGAATGTCCGATGACCAGGCGGGCGAAGCTCCACCCCAGGTTGATGCGCACGAAAAAGATCAGGTAGGAGATGGCGTCGACGATCTCGGGAGCGACCAGGATCAGGAAGACCAGGATCAGGAACGGCCGGCTCCATTTGCCGGATCGGCGGGCGAGGGCGATCCCCGCCATCGTCCCCAGCACCACCGCGACCACCGCATTGACCGCGGCCACCCTCACCGAGGTGGCGAGAGCGCGCTGGATTCCCTCGTTCTGGAGCGCGGCCCCGTACCAGTTGGTTCCGAAACCGTCCCAGGTCAGGAGGAACCGGCCCCGGTTGAAGGAGTAGATGACCACCACCAGGATCGGTGTGAACAGGAATATGTAAACGAGCACCGCCCAGGTGCGCAGCAAGCCGTTGAACCAGTCCCAGCGCCGCCGGAGGGGAGCGAGCGTGGTCATTTCGCAGCCAGCTCCACCTTGCGATTGCGTCGGACGATCGTTCTGACGATCAGCCCGGCAGCGGCGAAGACGCCGATCACGACCAGGATCAACAAGATGAGCACGACCGCCATCGCCGAACCGAGCGCCCAGTTGAGAGCGGCCAGGAATTGGCTTGCAACCAGCCCGCCGGCCATCAAGCCCTTGGCCCCACCGAGGACGGCCGGGGTGACGTACTCACCCGCCAGCGGGATGAACACCAGCAGCAGTCCGGCTACGACTCCTGGCATCACCAGGGGCAGGGTGACTTGAAAGAACGTGGCGATCCGACCGGCTCCGAGGTCCTTCGACGCTTCCCGCAGGGCCGGATCGAGCCGGTCGAGGGCGACGAACAACGGGAAGATCATCAGGGGCAGGTAGTTGTAGAGGACCCCGAGCTGGACGGCCCCGCGGGTGTCGAGCACCCGCAGCGGCTCGTCGAGAAAGCCGATGCTCTGGAGGAAGGTGGAGGCCGGGCCGTTGGCGGCCAGCAAGATGCGCCAGGCGAAGGTGCGCAGCAGGAAGCTGGTCCAGAAGGGCACGATCACGAGGCCGAGGAGCACGCCTCGATACCGGGGGCTGGTCCGGGTAGCCAGGAAGTAGGCGAGGGGAAATCCGACGAGGAGGCAGAGCAGGGTCCCGGTCACTGCGATCCGGATGGTGGCGATGAACGTCTGGTTAAAGGTGGCGCTGAACGTGTTGGTGTAGTTGTCGAACGAGAGGCGATCGAGCCCGATCGAGCTGGCCGCAGTCGCCGGCGGCTTGTAGCCGAAGCTGTAGAGGACGATCACGAGAAGCGGCACGACGAAGAAGGCCACGTACCAGATCATCGACGGCACGGCCATGATGAACCGGGGAAGGCGCAGTTTCCTGCGCGCCGTTGGTGCCATCACAGCCACGTCAGTCTCCTAAGTCGGGAGGGGGAACGGTGGGTCCCCCTCCCTCTCCGCCCATCGTCACCGGTCAGATGCCGGCGGCCGCCTGCAGGTTGTTGTAGATCTCGACGATCCGGTCCTGAGCCTCATTCACTTCGCCTGCCACGAGGCGGGACTTCTCCTCCTCCGTGAAGAAGATGATCTCGGGCGCCGGCAGATCCGCCGGCAGGAAGTCCTGGGCGCCCATGACGGCGGTGTCGTAGCCGTGCCATTCGGTCTCCTTGGCGGCCACCGCTGGATCGAGGATGTTGTTGATCCAGGCGTAGGCGGCGTCGACGTTGGCGGCGCTCTTGAGGATGGCCCAGGTGTCGACCCACAGCTCGGTCTTGGGGGCACCGAGGCCCCACTTGTACCGCTCGGGATCCTCGATCACCGCCACCCGGGCATCCCCGTTCCAGGCCTGGCTGAGGACGTACTCGCCGGCAACCAGGCTGAGGGCGGGGTAGGAGTCGAAGGCCTTGATGTGCGGCGCCAACTCGGCGAGCAGCACCTCTTCAGCGTGGTCCAGATCGGCCGGGTCGGTCGTGTTCCAGTCGATCCCGTCCCGCCAGAACACGATGCCGGTCACGTCGCCGGGAGCGCCGAGGATCGACACCAACCCGCTCACATCCGGCTGGGCGGCGACCGTCAGGAAGTCTCCCCACGTTGCGAGCGGCTCGGTGATGACGCTGGCGTCGTAGACCCAGCCGGTCGAGCCCCAGTCCTTCACCACCGAGTATTTGCCGGCGATGCCGTCGGCGTTCTGGAGTGCGGCGATGGCGGGGTCGATGTTGGCGCTGTTGGGTAGGCGGGCCATGTCGAGCTCGAGCAGCAGGTCCTTGGCCACCATCAGCTTGATGAAGCCCGAGGTCGGCACCACGATGTCGTAGCCGGCTGATGCCCCCGCCAGCTCCAATTTGGCGATCGCCGCTTCGTTGCTTTCGTAGATGTCGATGATGACGTTCACGCCGTTGGCCGCGGCGAAGGCTTCGGTGTTATCGGGGTTCTGATATTCAGCCCACGTATAGATGGAAAGGTCCCCTCCGACCTCGGCGGCGGTGGTGGCCACTGCCGTCGTCTCGGTGCCGCCCGATCCGCCGCCATCGCCGCACGCGGCCAGCAACAAACCGCCGGCGGCGGCACTGCCGACCCGGATGAATCCGCGCCGGGTCAGCTGATAGCGCAGGTGATTGGCGGTGGCCCGGGGGGCCAGCAAACGGATCGTCTCTACTTCTTTCTTCATCCTTCTTCCTCCTTCGATGCAGCCGGGATAGCCATTTCGTTGACGCCAGCGAGAACCAGTTCCGACTGGCCGCTTCCAAAAATCTGAGCTTGCTCAGGGCTCCAGGAACACCACACCTCCTGGCCGACCTCGAGCTTTTCCGCCTGGTGCCGCTGGCGGCGACTGAGGATCTCCTTGCCGCCGTCGGTGCGGACGACGTGCTGGATGGCGTCGCCGAGGTGGGCGATGCCGACGAGATGCCCGTGGACGACGTTGCTGTCGAGACGAGGGTCGAAACCCGCGACCTCGATCGATTCGGGGCGGACCGTGGCCAGCCCCGGCCGCCCATCGGTGGCGTCGGCGGCCGTACGAAGGCCCCTGATTTTCCACTCCTTGCCCGACACTTCGAGCCCGTTCCCATCGACCTGGCCCGGGAAGAAGTTCTGCTGGCCGATGAACCCCGCCACGAAGGCGGAGGCGGGTTGGTCGTAGATTTCGTCGGGATCGTCGAGCTGTTCGATGTGGCCGTCGAGCATCACGGCGATGCGGTCGGACATCGACAGGGCCTCTTCCTGATCGTGGGTGACGTAGATGAAGGTGATCCCGAGCTGGGATTGGAGGAGCTTCAGCTCGATCTGCATCTCCTGGCGCAGCTTCCGATCGAGGGCGCCGAGGGGTTCGTCGAGCAGCAGCAGCGACGGCTGGTTGACCAGGGCCCGGGCCAGGGCGACCCGCTGTTGCTGCCCACCAGAGAGCTGGCGCGGTTTACGTTTGGCGAAGCGGGTCATCTGCACCAACTCGAGGATGTAGCCGACCCGGTTGGCGGTGACCTGGCGATCGAGGCCCTTCTGTCGAAGCCCGTAGGCGACGTTCTCGGCAACCGTCATGTGCGGAAAGAGGGCATAGTTCTGGAAGACGGTGTTGACATCACGCCGGTAAGGCGGGACCCCGCGGACATCCAGACCCGATATGCGGATCTCGCCTTCGTCGGGCTCTTCGAAGCCGGCCAGCATCCGCAGCGTGGTGGTCTTGCCGCAGCCGGAAGGGCCGAGCAAGGACAGAAACTCCCCGACGTTGACCGAGAGGTCGATCCCGTCGACGGCAACAACAGAGCCGAACCGCTTGGTGACCCCCACCAATTCGACCGACCCGACCTCTGCCATATTCTCCCTGGGCTTTGCCGTGCGACGTTAGCTCCGACGAGTAGGCGGGAAGGGTCAGAGTCGTAACCCAATTGGGGAAGGTCGGAGCCAAAAGAGTCTGACATCGTTTAGGCCAAGCCACCCGAGGTTCTATCGACATCGGTGGTCTTGGCGTCGGGGCAAGCTACCTCTGGCAGACTGTCATCGTGGTTTCACCCTCATCCGAACCGATTCTGTACCTGCGTCGATTGCTGAACGAGCCCGATGATCAGACTCGCCAGATG
>DATEEG010000492.1:0-8151 GCA_035281305.1 Acidimicrobiia bacterium
GAAGGCGTCCCGGGCCTCGTCGCCGTTGGTGGCGTCGTTCATCGTCGATTGAGTCTGGCTCGAGTGGCACAGAAGGGCCGTGATCTTTACGTCGAACGTCGCAGCGACGTCCTCCCAGTAATCCGCTTCATCCGGCCCCCACAGGAGGATCGCGTCCGGGCGATGCTTCTCGAGTCCCAGTTCCGGGTAGAAGAGGTGGTCCCGGGCCGCCACCACGCCGTCGATGGTTGCCATCCCCGTGGCGCGATGATCAGGGTGGAGCATGTAGCGCTTCCAGGGGTCATGCGACAGAACAACGTTGGGTCGGAGGCTCCTGACCAGTTCGCAGACCTTCCTGCGTAGGTCCATCGAGTACTCGAGTTCACCGTCGACGTAGTCGAGGTGAATGAGATCCCCGGTAACGCCCAGCGCGGCAGCCGCGGCAATCTGTTCGGCCGCCCTGAGTTTGGCGAGGTCCGTTGCCGCGACCTGAGGGTCCCAGGAGCCTTTCGAGCCGTCGGTCACAATCACCATCGAAACTTCGCACCCCGCCCGGGCCCATCGGGCGAGCGTCCCGCCCGCCCCGAATTCGGCATCGTCGGGATGGGCACCGATTGTGAGGGCGCGCTCTGGGACTGGAAGGAGATCCGGGCGATGGGTCGTCACGGCGTCGGCGTACAGGTTGGTCACGAGGTTGCGAGGCTATCGAGAATTGTCGCCATCCACGGAACCCGCCGCCGGACTACCTCGAGGTCGCTCGGATCGTCGAGATCGATCGCCAGCCTCGGGTCGACCAGGACCTTCGGATCGCTCGCGGCGAGTCGGCGCAAATGGCCGCGAAAGCTGGAAGGTCCATAGCCAAAGTCAAAGGCCCCCACGCTCCCACCGATCGCCGGCGTGCCCCCGTCCCGGCTCGGTGCGATCACCGACCGCCCGTCCTCGAGCGCCGCCAACAACTGCGCCACAACTTCGGAATCGAGGAGCGGAAGATCGGCGTGGAGCAACAGCCAGGGCTGACCGGAGGCGAACTCGACAACCGCCGCGGCGGCCTGATTCAGGTCCAAGCCTTCGTCGAGCACGACTTCGTAGGCGAACGTTCTGGCCCATTGCGCCACCTCGGTGTCCGCAGCTAGTACCAGAGGCCCTGCTCCCACTTCGGCCAAGAGAGCACAGGTCCTTCGAGCCATCCCCTGGCTCAAGGCAATGCGGGCATCGGGAGGGATCGCGGCGGCGAGTCTCATCTTGGCGGCGGAGAAGGACTTCACCGGCACCCCGGCCACTATCGGCATGCGGCGCAAGTTGGCAGCGGTCGGCCGTTTTGGCAAGCCTGGCCCAACGGTCCCTCAGGCCGCGGCTGCGACCACGATTCCACGAATCGGGCGACCGCTTCTGCATGAAACGAAGCTGCGACCGCCGCGTTCCCGGCGGCTCCGCTCAGCTTTCATCGATGGAACGGCCGGCGAGCACGTCCTCCAACGTGTACCCCGTCCAAATGTCGTCGTCGGACCAAGCCGCCAGCTGGATCACGACTCCGTGGGCTTCGCTCGGATGGAGAAATACCTCGCTCCAGGTCGGGTGGAGGTGAAGCCCGGACGTCCGGTAGCCGAGCGAGGTCGCCCGGGCGGCGGCAGCTTCGACGTCGGTGACCTTATAGGTGACGTGGTGAAGCCCCTCCCCTCGCTTGTCGAGGAACCTCTGCAGGAAGGAATCGGGGGACAAAGGAGCAATCAACTCGAGCCGGGATCCGTCCGTCAACCGAAATTGAACCCAACGGAAGTCGTTGCGAAGGTGGTCGGCCCCGTTCACGAAGGTGGCTCCGAGCAGATTGATCAGCGGCAGAGCGGTCTCGACGCTCTTCACTCCCAAAGAAATGTGATCGAACCGCTCGATGAGATTGGCCAGACCAGCGGCGGGCTCGGGAAGCATGGGTCCCAACAGTAGGCAGCTATCAGTAGGCAGTAGGCAGCCAGAACAACACCCAAGCCCTGTCCACGGTTTTACTGCTTACTGCCCACTGCCTACTGATCTTCCTACTGTTGAACCCGTGACCCCGCGGGTTTTCATCCGGAAAGTCATTCGCCGTCTGCGACCCCGGCCGACGGCCGGAAACACGTTCAAAGCCGCCGCCCTCCGGCGGTTCGAGGTCGACTCTGACCGGGTTGAGGACCCCACCGTGCAAATGTGGATCGACTTCACGCTTTCCTCCGTCGAGCGGGGCCGTCAGGCGGTTGCGGCAATGGGTGGGGTCGAAGCCTTCGCCGGTCGGAGAGTGTTCGATGTCGGATGTGCTTACGGCGGGTTCCTGGTCGCGGCAAAGGAGGCCGGAGCGAGCCGGGTCGTGGGCGTAGACATCGACCCGACCCTCATCGACCTGGCCCGCCTCCAACTCGCCGATCACCACGTGTCCGGTGAACTCGCAATCGAGGACATCACCTCGGAAGGCGTCGTCGACCGCTGGGGGACCTTCGACATTGTGCTGTGCAACGACGTCATCGAGCATGTAGTCGACCCGCTCCGTTGCGCTCGGAATCTCGCGATGGTGATGAAGAAAGGCGGCAAGATCTTCCTCGAGATCCCGAACGGAAGCGCCGTCGACTTCATGCGGAAGGACGGTCACTACGGCTTGTTCGGCCTGACGTTGCTCGGACGATCCGAGGCGGAGCGGTGGTGGCACCTCCACTATCACGACGTCTACGGTGTCGAGCACTACGCCCCTCTGTCGTATTACCTCGGCATCTTCTCTGCTTCAGGAATCTCTCTGCGTCTGCTGACTGCGGTTGGGAATCCAGAGCAGCGAATGGCGGAGATTGCCCAGGCCTTCGACCGCCTCGAAAACGAATTGGCGTCGCTGACGAAACCCGAGGCCGAAGGCCTGGTCGAGTCGATCCGACTGCGCGGCGGCGAGGAAATCGGTCGGTTCCGCCAGCTGCGCGCCAGGCTGGAATCCTCGGATGTCGCGGCCGAGCGTTCGATCCTCGTCGACGAGATCCTCTCGACCTATGGCATGACGTTCTGGACCCTGGAGGGCACGAAGCTCTAAGAGTCCAGGCGGGAGCCGGAAGTCGGAGGTTTTGGAACCCGAACGTCCATCAGTTGGACAACCTGAGCATTCCGCCTCCGCCTTCCGCTTTCCGTCTTCCGCCTTCCGCCTTCCGCCTTCCGCCTTCGGCCTTCCGTCTTCCGTCTTCCGTCTTCCGTCTTCCGTCTTCCGTCTTCCGTCTATGGTTTCGACATGCGCGCGGGTGTCTTCGTTCCTCAGGGATGGCGGCTTGATTTGATCGGCATTCCGGCTGATCAACAGTGGGCGGTGATGCACGACGTGGCCGTGTCCGCCGAGGTGGACGGGTTCGAATCGGTATGGCTCTACGACCACTTCCACACAGTTCCCAAAGCCACTCAGGAACCGACCCACGAAGCCTGGACGATCATGGGGGCTCTGGCGGTCAGCACCAGTCGGATCAGGCTCGGGCAGATGTGCACATGCAACTCCTATCGCCCGCCGTCGTATCTCGCCAAGGTTGCCGCCACGGTCGACGTATTGTCGGGCGGTCGGCTGGAGATGGGCATAGGGGCCGGTTGGTACGAGGCCGAGTATCTCGCGTACGGATATGAGTTCCCCAAGCCCTCGGTTCGGATCGGCCAACTGAGTGAAGCCGTCGAGATCATGAAGAGGATGTGGACCGAAGAGGAGGTCCACTTCGACGGCAAGTACTACTCGCTGGCTGGTGCGATCTCTCAGCCCAAGCCGCTCCAGAAACCCCACATCCCGTTCTGGATAGCAGGCGGCGGTGAGCAACTCACGCTGCGCCTCGCCGCCCAATATGCCTCCTACACGAATTTCGGCAACGACCTCGAGGACTTCAAGCGGCGCTCGGAGATACTCGCCGGCCACTGCCGCGAGGTCGGCCGTGACTTCGACGAGATCGTCCGCAGCCACAACTTCAACATCCTCTGCGGGGAATCCGAGGCCGTTGTCAAAGAGCGCCTGGCCTGGCTCCGCAGCCACTATTCCCAGGTTCTGCCCGACAATCTGGTCGATCGGGCAATGCGCGACGTCTCCGACTGGGCGGGAACGCCCGATCAGATCATCGAGAAGCTGCAGCCCTGGAAGGACGCCGGCCTGGGTTATCTGATTTGTTATGTCGCCGAAGCCGCCCACGACCGATCCGGACTCGAATTGATCGGGCGAGAAGTGGCGCCCAGTCTCTAGCGGCCGCCGTTCAGGCGATGATCTTCGCCAATTGGCGTGACTGCCCGACCAGTGCCCCGGTCTGGTCCCACAACTCTCCGTCTTCTTCGACGAGTCCGTTGATCAGGTAGCGAGACCGCACTCGCAATGTGAGTGGTCCGGGGAGGGGGCGCCCCCGGGTGTGAACGGTCAATTCCAGTGTCGGCGTCCACGCAATCAGACCGAACCGGTAAACGGTCGGGGGAAATGCGTCAACCAGAAGCGGAAATGCCAACGGGCTCGCAGGCATTCCGTCGGCAAATCTGATCCTGCCTACGAACTCGGCCGGTCCTTCGTTGTCATCGGGTCGACCGGCGGCCGCCCGTGACTGCTCGGGTGGCATTTCGAGTTCGAATCGTTCAACTATGGGAAAAGGAGTGGGTCGTCCGATCGACGAAACCAGGTCGTCGGGGTGGACGGGAGCCCCCTCGGCAATCTTCGTGACCCCTCCGTCCTCCAACAGTCCGAATGTGGCGAGCGCCACGACGCGGTCGCGCCCGCCTTGAGTCAGGACAGCCTGGGCAGTGGAAAGACTTCGCCCCTCCTTGATCACCTTGATCTTTATCTCGCCGGGGCCGGGCTCAGCCGGTGAGAGGAAATGGCCGGTCGAAGTTAGAGGATCGGGGTGGGTCAAGCGAAGCGAAAGGGCCCGGAGGATCGTGCCCATCAGGTAGCCGCCATTGGGTCGGCCGCCGATCGACCAGCGATCGGTGATGTTGGTGATGAAGAGGTCGTCGCCGCCTCGTTCGACAGCTGTGTCCGTCTCGAAGGCGAACTGTTCCCGACTCTCGATCACGGAACGATGAGCAGCGGGCACGGGGCGTGATGGGCGAGCCGATCGGCCACCGATCCGATCACCATTCGCTCTACCAAACCCGCACCTCTGCGGCCGACGATCAGGAGGTCGGCCTTCTCGCGCTCGCAGACGGCCATGATCGTCGAAGTGGGATCACCCAACTCTTCGACTGTGGTGAAATCGACGTCGTGGAGATCTATGGCATGTTCGACTGCCGCCAGCACCTCCTGTTGACCGGAGATCAAGGCTTCTGACAGAGCCGCCGGGGTCGGCGGCTCGCCGGTGACACCCCACCAACCCTCCGGGGGCCGGACGACGGTGAGGAGGACCAATCGGGCGTGGTGGACTCTCGCCATTGCCGCTGCCAGGGCGGCCGCCCGGTCGCTTTGCTCCGACCCATCAACCGCCGCCACGATCACCGAGGGAATCCAGTCCATGACGGCAGATTAGGCGGGGGGCGGTGAGGCGCGGACGCCCGGGTATTGACGAGACGCCAGACGCCAGACGCTAGACGCCAGACTGGGTCAGTCCTTCGGACGGGTCCGGGCCTGATGGTCGTCCTCGCCTTCCGACGGCGCCGGCTCTATTTGGCGTCTGGCGTCTGGCGTCTGGCGTCTCGTCTTGTTCCTGGCAGCCAACCCGACGAAACTGCCTTGGTGGAGTCTTCCAATTTGAAACCAAAAGTTGTTGTGGCGGAGGCTCTGGCCCAGGCGGGGATCGACGTCCTGTCGGTCGCGGCCGAAGTCATGGACGCCAGCGGGCGGGACCGGGATGCTCTCCTGGTCGAACTGGTCGATGCCGAGGGTCTGGTAGTCCGCTCTGCGACCAAAGTCGATGCCGCCATGATCGCCGCCGCTCCAGGCTGCGGGTCATCGGGCGGGCCGGCATCGGGGTCGACAACATCGACCTCGAGGCCGCGACCAAGGCCGGCGTCCTCGTCGTCAATGCCCCTGAGGCCAACACCATCAGTGCCGCCGAGCACACAATCGCTTTGCTGCTCGCCCAGGCCCGGCAGATCCCCCGGGCCGACGCCCGTACCCGCGCCGGGGTGTGGGATCGGAAGAGTTTCCAGGGGGTGGAGTTGTTCGACAAGACCCTCGGCGTCATCGGATTGGGACGGGTCGGCACCCTGGTCGCCCATCGGGCGGCCGCATTCGGAATGAAGGTCATCGCCTATGACCCCTTCATCAGCCGCGATCGGGCCCGGCGAATCGGCGTCGAACTCGTGGATCTGGCCGAGTTGCTGGAGAGGTCCGACTTCACCACCGTTCACCTCCCGCTCACGGCCGACACCGAAGGACTGCTGGGCAAGGACAACCTCGCCAGGTGCAAGACCGGCATGAGGATCGTCAACACCTCGCGCGGGGGGATAATCGACGAACTTGCCCTGGTCGAAGCAGTTCGCAGCGGCCACATCGCCGGGGCCGCCCTCGATGTCTTCGCCTCCGAGCCTCTGACGGAAAGCCCTCTCTTCGAACTCGACCAGGTTGTGCTGACGCCCCATCTCGGTGCCTCGACGATCGAAGCCCAGGACAAGGCCGGAACCCACGTCGCCGAGGCGGTGGCCGCGGCGTTGCGCGGCGACCTCGTCCTCTCGGCCGTCAACATCGACCTGGGCCGGGAGGTCGCCGAGGAGGTTCGTGAGTACCTGCCGGTTGCCGAGCAACTGGGGCGGGTGTTCATGGGTCTGGCAGGGGGGACCTCCGATCAGATCAGGGTGGCGGCGGCCGGTCGGCTTGGCGGGGTCGAGGTGCGTCCCCTGGGTCTGGCGGTTCTCAAAGGCGGACTTGGCGCCGTGTCCACTCAGGCCGTCTCTTATGTCAATGTCCTCAAGTTGGCCGAGGAGAAAGGCATTCGCCTGGTCATCGAGTCGACCGAGCACAGCCCCGAGTACGTCTCGATGCTGACGGTCTCGGGGAACGTCGGCGGTCACGAAGTCTCGGTGGCCGCAACCCAGTCGCGCAAAGGCCCGATGCTGATCGAGATCCTCAGCCACGATGTCGAACTGCCGATCTCCCGCCATCTCCTCATCGTCCGGAATGCCGATGTCCCGGGCATGATCGGACGGGTGGGTCAATTCCTCGGAGACATCGGGGTGAACATCGCCAACATGGTGGTGGGCCGTTCCCGGCTTACCAACGACGCCGCCATGATGGGTCTCAATCTCGACCAACCGCTCAGCGACGACCAGGTCGCCAAGCTTCGACTGGTGCCCGGCGTCGAGGAAGCCCGCTACGTCGAAGTCAACGTGTGACCGTCTCGAGGAGGCGTGGGCTCCCGCCACGCCATCCAGATGTCGGCCACGTTGGTTCCGGTTGGGCCGGTAACCACCAGGTCTCCCGACGACCTCAGGGCATTGTGCGAACGGCACTCCGCCAGGGCCTCTTCGGGGCCGAGACCAGCGGCGCTGATCCGCTGACGGGTTCCACCGTCGATGATCGCCCCGGCTGCCTCGGTCGACCCGTCCCTGCCGTCGGTCGATAGAGCGCCGAAGACCGCGACCTGACCATCGAGGGCGAGGGCCGCGGCGAGGGCGGCGTGCTGGTTTCTGCCTCCCGGGCTGTCACCCCGAACCGAGACAACGGTCTCGCCGTGGCGCAGGGTGATGATCGCCGGGGCGGTCTCCAAGACCATGCGAATGGCTTGTTCGGCCGCATCGCCGATCAAAGGACGAGGATCGACATCGATGTCGAAACCGATGTCCCGCAGGAATTCGGCGGCGGCTTGAACGGCGCCGGTGCCATCGGTGACGATCTCCCACCGGTGTGATGGAGCGATCCCAGGCGGAGCGACAGGCGTTCGGAGGGCCGCGAGCGCTCCAGCCGGGAGCAACTCGAGAACTCCGGCTTTGGCGGCGATGGCGAGGGCATCGGCTGGCGCGCTCGAGTCGCGCAACGTCGGCCCGGACCCGATTGCGGTGGAATCGGCTCCAACGACGTCGGCTACCAGGAGAGTCACCGTCGGAACGCAGGTGGCGGCGAGGAGACCGCCGTTTTTCAGGGCCGACAGGTGCCGTCGAACGGTGTTCATGTCTTGGATCGGCAAGCCCGCTCGGAGGAGGAGCATGTAGGTCGCGGCGAGGTCGGCCAGGGTGACTCCGTTGACCGGAACCTCGGCGAGAGCCGAGGCTCCGCCCGAAATCAGGACG
>DATEEG010000493.1:0-2167 GCA_035281305.1 Acidimicrobiia bacterium
GTCTGTGGCCTGCCCGGCTACGGCCCCGGGGATCTGATGGTGGCCGAGATCGATGACGACGAGGTTTTCGTCGACACCGCCGATTATTTTGCCAGCGCTCCCCGCCTGGCTCCCGCCGAAGCATTGGCGCTGCTCGCATCAGGAATCGCCGTGGTCGGTTCCGGCCAGGCCAGCCCAGCGCTTGCCTCTGCTGTCGAGAAGCTGAGTCGGGCCCTGCTGCCCGAAGGCACCGGCGTCATCGACGTCGATCTGGCGGGCGAACCGGATTTGGTTGCGATCCTGCGCGACGCAGCGGCGACCAACTCGGTGGTTGAGATCACCTACACCTCGTTGAGCCGGGACCAGACCACGGTGCGTGAGGTCGAGCCGTGGTCGGTGTTCTCGTCGATGGGAAACTGGTACCTCTCGGGGCACTGCCGAATGGCTGGTGCCGAGCGAAGCTTTCGGGTAGACCGAATCCGCCGGGCCGAGGCTACCGGCGCCGTCTTCGAACCACCCAAGGCCTTGCCGCCTCGCTCGATTCGCTACACCCCGTCGGTCGAAGACGTCAGATGTCGGATCGCTCTCACGCCGGCGGCCAGATGGGTGCTCGACTACTACCCGGTCGACATCGTGTCCGACGGACCCGAAGAAACCGTCGTCGAGTTCAGCGCCGGCGACCCTCTGGTTGCTGCCCGTCTGCTCCTCCGGCTGGGGCCACAAGGGCGCCTGCTCGACGGCCCCGAAGTGATCGAGGCATTGACGACGCTCCGATCTCGAATCCTGAGCGTGTACGGGGACTAATCACGTTGGGTCAAATGGCCTGGCCCTCTCAAGTTTGGCCTGAGCACCGCCGATATCTGCACCAAGAAGGTTGAAAGGCGGAGACGACCAGAAATGACCACCATCAAGACAACGTGCAGCTGGTGCGGAGATGTTCAATTGACTCCAGCCGACCTCGCTCTCGAGTTGACGCCCAGCCAGGATGAGGGGAATTACCGGTTCGTTTGCCCCACATGTGCGACGGTCCAGCGTCGTCCGGCGAACGCCCGGGTGGTCAGTGTTCTCCTCGCCACCGGAGTCAACTACGAAGTCATCAATCCAGATCCAATCACCGAAGACGAGATAGCCGCCTTCGCTGCCGCGATTGCCGCCGAGCCCGATCCGTTTAGGTTGCTCGCCGGCTAGAAGCGCCCCGCCGGGAGAAGGTCAGGCCGTTCCGAGCCGCCTTCACCCGCCGGGGTGCTTTCGCGTCCAGACCTACCATGGGGCTCATGGTGCAAGGCGGCGAATGGATTGTCATCGTCCTGGTGGCCCTCGTGGTCTTCGGGCCGGAACGTCTGCCGGAGTTGTCCCGCAAGCTCGGAGGATGGGCCCGGGAACTCCGCAACGCTGCCCGCGAGATGAGGGAGGGACTCGAGGCTGAGGTCTCGGAGGTGCAGAAGGCCAAGGCCGACCTGACCGACCCGGTCAAGGAGGTGCGGCAGGCAGTTCGCGACACCGCCCGGCTGGCCGCCGAGACCAATCCCACCCGCCTCGAATGGAAGGGTCCCAAGCCACTGAGCGGACCCACCCCCGATCAGGCCCTCGCCGACCTCGATCGGATCGAAGCCGGGCAGGCCCCGGTGGAAGAGGCTGCGGTGCCGATCGACCAGGCCTCCGGCGCAGACCAGCCCGAACCGGGCTCCCTTCCACCGTCCGACCGGTCTACCGACTCGAGCGAAGAACCCACTTGAGCGAAGACAAGCCTCAACCGATCCTGGCTCATCTTGACGAGTTGCGAAAGCGCATCATCCGCGTCGGGATAGCCCTCGCGATCGCCTCGATAGTGGGGCTGGTCTTCGCCGACCCGCTCACGAATATTCTCGAGGACCCGTACCGTCGGGCGGCACCGGGCAACACCTTCCAGGCTCTGGAGGCCGGGGAGGAGTTCGGGGTCCTGATGCGCGTCGCCTTCTTCGGAGGTGTGATCCTTGCCAGCCCGGTGATCCTCTATCAGATCTGGGCTTTCATCAGCCCGGCCCTCAACAAGAACGAGCGGAAGTGGGTGGTGCCGCTCGTTACTTCCTTCGTGCTCCTCTTCGGAGGAGGGGTCTGGTTCGGCTACTGGTTGCTGCCGAGGGCGCTCGAAGTGCTGCTGGGGATCTTCCCCGACGTCGAGAACAACCTTCGCATCGGCCCGTATTAC